>JAGBFF010000085.1 GCA_017936615.1 Clostridia bacterium
ATATATGCTCGTGTTCTTCTTGCTCGGATTCTTGATTTATGCGTTCCTCTATGGTGCAATTTCTTCCACCGTTTCAAAACTGGAGGATATTAACACGGCCGTTCAACCGGTAACATTCCTGTTCTTGTTCGGGTTTATGGTGGTTATCTTCTCTATGACCAGCGGCAGCGTGGACAATGTTTTGATGACGGTTTGTTCCTACATTCCGCTCACCTCACCGATGGCAATGTTCACGAGAATTGCTATGAGCGCGGTGTCGTGGTATGAAATTGCGATTTCTATCGTCATCTTGGTTGCATCGACATTTGGCATCGGTGTGCTGTCCGCAAAGATCTACCGTGTCGGCGTTCTTATGTACGGAACATCGCCCAAGATCGGAAATATCATCAAAGCCGTTTGGAAGGCATAAAGAATGAAGGTATCGTATTTTTCGAGGTGACTTTCTAATGAGATTAATAGAAAACCTTGAAATTTGGAGTTGAATTATCTATAATGCTCTTGTGAAATTGATGCTTGGACGTTCACTCAAGGAGGAAGAAAGATGAATAACAGAGAATTTTTCAAGCAAGCCAAATTCGGTATGTTTATCCACTGGGGTCTATATAGCCTGCCCGCGGGCGAATGGAAGGGACAGCGTACCGAGTTCCCCGGGGAATGGTTAATGACCTACTATAAGATTCCCGTTAAGGAATACGAGGAGCTTGCTAAAGTATTTAATCCCATCTATTTTGATGCGGAGGAATGGGTGAAACTTGCTAAGGAAGCCGGTATGCAGTACATTGTCTTTACCAGCAAGCATCAGGAAGGCTTCTGTATGTACAAATCCGATGTGGATCCCTATAATGTCGTAGATGCCACCCCGTTTGGCAGGGATGTGGTAGCGGAGTTGGCAGAGGCCTGCAGAAAGTATGATATGAAGCTGGGTCTGTACTATTCCCAGGAGTTGGATTTCCACGAAGAGCACGGCGGCGGCGTCCACTATGTTGATCCGTGGCTGGGCTGTGACTGGGCAAACAACTGGGATTGGCCCGACAAGGAAAAGAAGGATTTCAGCATCTGTCTTGAAAAGAAGATCAAGCCTCAGCTCAGAGAAATCTTAACCAAATACGGCGATCTGCTGTGTGTCTGGTGTGACGATCCCCGTGAGATCACGCAGGAGCAAAGCCAAGAGGTATACGACCTCATTAAGCAACTGCAACCGGATTGCCTGGTGCCCAGCAGAGTGGGTAACGGAATCGGTGATTTCAAATCCTTTGATGACAATCAGCTTCCTGAGGAAGATTGGGATGGCCTGGGAGAATCCTGCGTCACAATGAACCACACGTGGGGCTATAAGAGCTTTGATAACGACTGGAAGAGCGTTGAGGAGATCCTGGAAATCAAGGAAAAGGTCAACGGGCATGGCGTAAATCTGCTGTTAAACGTGGGCCCTGATCATTTGGGCCGCATTCCTGCTCCCTCCGTTGAAATTCTGAAAGAGATCGGGAAAAGGATCAATAACCAATAAAAAATCCAGCCAACACCCGTTATAAAACTTGTCGGGATGGATAAGTGAGAATACTACGAACCGTCTTTGAACAACAAAACGCCCTTCGCAGGTGTAACTGCGAAGGGCGTTTTTGCTTCGTATCGGTGGTCGGCGGAAGGGTTTCTGCCGAAGATCTTTGCCGCCGTTTATCCACCGCTGAGTCTGTCAAGGGTTATTTTATAAGCAGATAGCACGGCGTGCAATAATCCAAACGGTATGAAAGCTCGATGCCATCCTCTGTCGGCGTGGCGGGCAACGGCTGCCACGTGCCGTCCGCCTCCAAATGCTCTACGGAGCATCCGTGCAGCCGCGCGGGCAGGTGCAGCGTGATAGCATCCAGCGGATCCTCACACATATTCAGCACGGTCAGCATTTCGCGGAAACCGCTTTCCTGCGGATCTGTGGCCACGTTTTCTACGACCATCACGTCGGGGGCGTCCTTGACCATCACGTAGTCATCACAGCACCACACGAGCTGCTCCTGGATCAAGCGCTTGCGACGGTAGTTAAACAGCGCCTGCGAGCCGTTGCCGTTCAGCGACAGACCCATCACGACGACCTTGCCGCCGAGTGAGTTTTGGAAACGAGTCATGGAGGTGGTGACAAAGCGGAGCGCCGAATCGTAGTATTCGGTGATGGGCTCACAGTGCTCGTCGGTGACGGTCAGCGAGAACAACTTACCGTTGCCGTGGGGCGAGAGCATCCACGCAGCGGTCATATGCTTGCCCTGTCTGCCGGTAACGAACGGCTCGCAGAGGATCTCACGCGCGCCGATGTCCCAACGCAGATCGGGGTTGCCGTCCAAAACGTCGCCCCCGACCGAGACACCCAGATACTCACCGTATCCGCGTTCACACAGGCATTTGGCAGCTTCGCCGTCCAAAAACAGCGCGCCGGATAAGGCGCTGCGGATGGTGGCATCATCGGCATACTTGGCGTGACGCTCGTCCCAAAATACGACACTCTCCGGTGTGGTGGTGTAGGGGATACCGAACCGTGCCACCGTGCGGGTCCATAAGGGGTTGCGCGTCGACTTGGTGGTATCCAGCGTATTCCAAAACGGATCGTACGGCAGCTCGACGCCCTTGACGGTGCACTGCTTGGCTTTACGACTTGCTTCATTAAAGCGGGTACGCTCGGCAGCAAAGGCGAGGCCGTAGGCAGGTTCTTCGTTTGCCTGATCCAGCAGCTGCTGCGTTTGGAAGGTGGCGCCGTCAAAACCATAGGAATAGGCGACCGCCATCGTGGCCATCATATGGCGTCCGGCGGTATAAAACCGGGTGTGCGGAAAGGTATCTCCCTCCAGATAGTACGCGAACGGTTGCGGCAGATGCTGGCGCGAATACAGGAGGTGAAACAGCATATTCGGAATGTAGCGGGAATGAATACCGCCATAGTCGGCGCCCTCCAGACGGGAGAAGGGGAAATGGCGCGGCCCGGCCAGCGCGCGGGAAACGGCTTCGGTGGCATCACCGTCGTTATCCGCAAAATACGGTTGCATATACCCGATGGGGATCTCGGGGGAGTGCTGATCGACTGCAGTGCGGATGGCGGTTGCCAATTCGACCAGCGAATCGCGCGCCAGCTCGCGCCAGTGACGGATAACGTCGATGGCTTGCGGTGTGCGCTGACACAGAACGTCGGTCAGTTCTTCGCGCGTATAGTGCCGTCCGCAGCGCTGCTCCAAGGCGCGCAGATGCGCTTCGCAGAAGCAACCGTCTGCCGCTGCAAGGGAGAAGTCATCCTCCGTAATGATGAAATCCGGCTTGGCGATGCGGGCAAATTCCGCAATATCGGTTGCGAGTTGGTTTCGGAAGGCTTCGCATAACGGGCAGTTGGCAAAGGGGTGAACGTCACCGCTCGATTTAATAATGGGTGTGAAATCGGGATGATGCCCCGATTTGACGGTTGTCGTGATCCAAAACCCGAGTGAAATACCGTGCGGCGCTACGGCCTCGCGGATCTCGCAAAACCATGACGCGCGCTCCAAAAACCACGTGTGTGGAGGGAAACCGAGATACCGATATCCTCCGCTGGGGCCGGCTAACATAAAGCGAGTGAAGCCGTAGCGCTCGTGCTGCTCCAGAATGTCGCGGATGATGGTCTGGGGAGTCGGGTGATCGAGGGATAAGGCGATTGGAATGATGATGTCCAGC
The DNA here is from genome assembly GCA_017936615.1 of Clostridia bacterium. GTDB lineage: Bacteria > Bacillota > Clostridia > Oscillospirales > Acutalibacteraceae > RGIG3009. The sequence continues at coordinate 3,685 of JAGBFF010000085.1, forward strand.
TCGTTCTGCATACTTGATCGCTCCTTTTATCAGGCAATGATAGCACCGTTATCGGTCAAGCGCGCCTGCAGGGCGGCGATGTCCAGCGTATGGGTGTTCGCACCGGTCTCCTTGGCCAACGAGATAGCGATACCGGCCGCCTCACCGAGGCAGGAGCAGATCGGCATAATACGCACGGCGGCGTGTGCCTCGTGGTCGGCGGACAGGCAACGCCCGGCGACCAACAGGTTGTCGTACTCCTTGGGAAGCAACGCACGGTACGGAATTTGATAGAACTCATCGTCGCTGAAGCAGTGCAGAACGGTACCGGTACCTTCGGGATTGTGAATGTCGATGGAATAATTACCAAGCGCAACGGTATCGTCAAATGGTGTGAGCGACACGATCTCCTTGGCGGACAGTATGTGTTCACCCTTGAGCTTACGGCTTTCACGGATGCCGATGCTGTTGGCAATGGTGAGGAGGGTGGCGTTGGCACACGCCTTGGAGTGCTTTTTGAGGAAGGCGATAGTTTCGTATGCCTGCCGTCTGGCGATGATCTCCGCGCGACTGACGTCGATGGGATCCACGGGGTTCAGCTTGACGACGCGGGTAGTGTTGAAGTGGACGATATCCTCGCCCAAGCCGTAAAATACCAAGATGTTTTCGCGCGGGTTTTTGATCTCGCCGCTTGCACGGAGCTGCTGATATAACATTTGCAATTCACCCGGCTCCCACAATTCACCCAGCTCCTGCTTGAAAAGCGGCACATCAATGCCGCCGACGCGGAAGCAGGTGGTCATCGGCTGACACAGGCCGTCGGATTCGCGGCCGAGCTGGTGATCACACCCGATCATTGCCATCAGGTTGCCGTCACCGGAGGCATCAATAAAATAGTCCGCCTGAAATTCCAGTACACCGGCTTTGGTGGCAACGGATACCGTATTCACGGTACGGTATCCGCAGGCGGCATGATGAACGACCGCATGGAACAGTACGTCCACACCTGCCTCGGTCACCATATCGTCGAATACGAATTTAATGGTTTCCCACGAGGTGTCGCCGTACGCGGCGTGGCGCTCCTTGATTTCGGTAAACAGGCCGCCGCTGAGCATTTTTTGGGCTTCACCGATGGTCTGATGCTGACAAAAAGGATATACCAAGCCGTTGGTGAGGGCACCGCCCAAGCAACCGGATTGCTCGATCAGCAGTACCGACAGCCTTTGACGTGCGGCAGAAACTGCCGCTGATACGCCGGCAATTCCGCCGCCGACGACGATCAGATCATACTTTTTCATAGTTGTCACCTCATTATATTGTCGCTGTAGTTACGTATTCTCCAAGCCGTACTCGCCAAAGTAGGCGTCGATGCTTTCCACCGTATCGTTCCTCCGCGATCGCTCTGCGGCAAAGCCGATCAGGTGATTTTTGACAGAAATGTTGATATCCGCAGCGCAATAGCCGTGGTAATCGTCGCCGAGGAACTCGTACAATTCACCGACCAGACCGGCATCGCCGCCGCCGTGACCCGAAACGATACCTTCGCCGATCAGCTCGATCGGTAACTCGCGGTGCACGCCGTCATCGAAGGTGTAAACGTCGATCTTGGTGCTCTCCATATACGCCGTCAGCTCGCCCTTTGTGCCGAAGATCCGAATAAACCGACCGCCCTTGTTGAAGGCGTTCATGGTCAGCGTCGCGTTAATACCGCCGTCAAACTCCATGTTCACCGTCTGGTGATCGACAACGTCGTTGTTGGCATGGAATACGCACAGACCGTAATCGGTGGTCTTCAGTGCAGTCAGCACCTCGTCATCCGTGGGAAGCTCCTCTTTGGCAATGCCGCGGGTGCAGGCAGCTCTGAACCAGTCGTTTGCTTTGTCGTCATAATACAGCTTTCTGCAGTTGTAAGGGCAGGTATCCTCAATGGGACAGCCGCCGTCCATACACCGTTTCGGTGCGCCCTGCGGTGCGTTGACAGGCGTGAAATAGGTCAGTTGCCCGAAGGACTGGATCTTTTTGCAGGGTTTATCAATGATCCATTGCAGAATATCCAGATCGTGACAGCATTTTGCCAGCAGCATCGGCGAGGTTTTCGCTTCGCTGTGCCAGTTTCCGCGCACATAGCTGTGACTTTGATGCAGATTGCCCACCGCCTCGACCTGCAGCATGGAAACGATTTCACCGAGCATACCGCTCATAACGATGTCCTTGACCCGTTTGAAAAAAGGAGTATATCGCAAAACGTGACACACCAGCACCTTGACGCCCTGTTTCTTGGCTGCCAAAGCAATATCCGCGCATTCCTCGGCGGTGGGGGCGACGGGTTTTTCCAGCAGCAGATCATAGCCGAGCGCGATCGCCTTCATAGCAGGTGCATAATGCATATCATCCATCGTGCAAATGATGGCGAGGTCAGCCATTTTCGGCTTTGCCAAGGCTTCCTCCCAACTGTCAAAGCACATCTCGTCGGGAATGCCGTGCCTTTCCTGTATCGCTTTGCGGCGTCCTTCAATAGGCTCTGCTACAGCAACGACCTTGAATTTGTCCGGGGTCTTCAGCATTTCACCGGTGTAGATTTGGCCGCGCAGGCCGGCACCGATCAGGATCGCGGAATACGTTTTCATAAAATATGGCCTCCCTCTTGCATTCTTTGCAACTTTATGTTAGCATAAAACCGAATGTAAGCATAGGAAAATACTGCTGTTTTTTAGCAGAATATTGATATTTTGGTGATAAAATGAAAAACGCTACCCGAGAACTGGCAAAGGTGGAATACACCGCCGCAGCCGTGAAAGTGTTGAACTTCTGCGTCAAGCCCGGCACCCTGTGCTTTACCCTGCATTGGCACGACCGTGTCGAGGTGATCCGCATCAAAAAAGGCAATATGGCGGTGGAATACGGCGGAAACACCGTGTTACTGCACGAGGGAGAGCTGATGATCTTTTCTCCTCGAATGGCGCACAAGGGCTATACGCAAGACAGCCCGGTAGAATATGACGTTTTGATGTTTGACGTCCGCTCCTTCTACAACGAAACGGCGGTATGCCTGCAGCTGCTTCCGCAGTTTTTTAACGGCAGCGTGAGATTTCATACGGTGATTTCCGCGACGGAGACGGTTCGCTGTGTCGATCGGATCTGCCACAGCAGCCAACCGAACTCCTTGGACACGACCGCACTGGTGTATCAGTTGCTGCATCTGCTTTTTGAAAACCACGTCGCGTCGGTCAGCGTCACACGCAAGACCGACGCCGAAACGATGGTCGAGTACATCGAAGACAATTTTGCCTCGGAGCTTACCATCGCGGCGATGGGTGACAGATTTGGCTACAGCAGCGAGCATTTCTGCCGAAAATTCAAAGAAGCTACCGGTATTACGCCGATGACCTATCTTAAAATTTACCGTTTGGAGCAGGCGCTCAAAAAGATAAAGCACAGCGAAAGCAATATCGGGGAGATCGCTGCACAGTGCGGCTTCAGCGATGCCAATTATTTCACGCGCTGCTTCAAAGCACACTACGGTGTGCCGCCGCGGTTTTATAGGGCAAAAGAAAAATAAGCTCTGAGCATGAAAACCGGAATTTTGTTGATTTTTGAAGCGGTAATACTGGATTTTTTTGAAAAACTGTTCTATAATGTCGGTGATATTACATAACAGGGGGAATAGTTATGTCACAGAAACTGAAGATCGGTTACTTTGAGCACTGGTTCCGTCCGCCGTATGCCTTTGTGGATTTTCTGGCAGAGCAGGGAATCGCGCTGGAGAAGATCGACTACTCGCAGCGTGGGTATCTGGAAAAGTACGACGTAGCGATCATCGAGCAGCACGGCTTCAACGACTACATCGAAAACGATGAGTCATATATTCAGGATTGGGTTTCCCGCGGCGGTATCGTGCTGTTTATGCATCAGGATTATCAGCGCTTTGCCCCGTATTTTCTGCCGCATAAAGAGGTGGGGTATATCCAACTGATCCATCGGTACGTCGAGACGATCTATGGCTTCGGTTGCTGTGCCGACAAGACCTTCACCAACGACCCCTCACCCTACAAGGCCTATATGATGCCGTGGATCGAGGAGTGCGGTCGCCGTCTCTTCAGTGAGCCGGAGGAGATCACACCGGATGATATGATCATGTGGAATATCGATGTGAACACCTTCGGTATGAACCACACCTCCAAAAAGAACCAAGAGCCCGATCACGTTCGCACGGCGGCGCTGTCCTGCTATTTACCCAACGACAACTGGGAAGTCATCGGTTCGTTTATGGATCCGACGGTGCGCGACGGTGCACTCATTATGCGTGCCCGGCACGGCGCGGGTATGTATTTTATGAACCAGCTCTTGTTCCCCGAGGTGCTGACCCCGGAAGCCGATCGGTGCCTCACGTTCTGGAAAAAATACGTCAAGAATCTGATGGCGTATTTTGAGCGGTTCAAAAACGGCGAATCGGAAGAGATTGCTCCGAAGTCCAATGTTTTGCCGATCAAGAAGAATTATAAAATGACGACCCATATGCACTCGCTGGATTGGTACGGCTGTGATTCCGCGCCCGGCACGATCAACGCGCTGATGCGGTATATGGATTACGACATCTGCACGCTGGCGATCAAGGATAACGCGCCGTATGCCGGCAAGCTGGATACCGCCAAGTATTCCGATGACAAGGTGCTGTTTTTGGATGGTCAGGAATATCATCCCTTCAACTGGAATGACAAGTATTCCGACATGAGCCATAACGCCTATCATGCGTTGGCGATCGGCATTGATCCCGCAGGATATACCACCGAGTTTACGTGCAGTCGTTTTTCGGACGAAGAGGTGGACGACTACCTCAAAAACGCTATTGACTACGTTCATAAGCACAACGGGGTTATTTGTGCCACGCACCCGCGGTTTGATTACTGGCACGCGTATGATTTTGATGCCGTAGACCGTGAGCCGATGGCACCTCTGTCCGGTACACCGATCGAGGCGTACTGGCTCGCCGGAGGTCGCAAGACACTTATCAACTCGGTGGACCTGTTCGGTGTGCGCCGTATCCTGGATGACCCGGCTGTCAACTTCATTTATTTAAAAGGAAAGACTCCCACGCGTGACACGGTGGTTGAGGCGATCCGTGCCGGCTATACGATCGCGGCAGCCGGATTTGACGAGGCGGATATCACGCTGAACGGATACCTGCCCGGCGAGGAGCTGACCGCAGAGGAGGCCGCCGACGGCGTGTTGTCCATCGCCGCGACCGTGATGCGCCACAATATCACCAAGGTGCACGTCTACTCCGGTGCGGATGTGATCTATGCGAAGGAAGATATCGACACTCCCTCCATCGATCTGAAGGTGCCGCTGAAGGGCTTGCCGCTGGACAAGTTCATCCGTGTGGAGATCCAAGGTCTCAATGAGCACTGGATCTGCAATTCCACGCCGTTCTATCTGAAATGACGGAGTTTAGCGCCGAACCTGCAAATTTTGTGGGTTTGGCGTTAAATTTTTCTTGAAATCTGACACGACATACTTTATAATATTTCGTATCAGTATGAAACGCGAGTGGGAATGCTGGAATTTTAATGAAGGAGTCCTGTAAATGAAAACTCTGTACACGGGAAAAACCAAAGACGTTCTGTTGGATGAAGAGACCAATATCGTCAGTCTTCTGTTCAAGGACAGTATGACCGGTGAAAACGGTGTCTTTGACCCCGGTTCCAACACCGTCGGCGGCAGCGTCGAGGGCAAGGGTAAGATCGGGCTTGCGATCTCCAAGTATTTCTTTGAATTGATGGAAAAGAACGGCATCCCCACCCACTATATCGCGGCGGATATCGACAAGGGCCTGATGCAGGTACGTAACCTGACCGTGCCGAAGCTCGAGTTCGTGCTGCGCTATTTTACTGCCGGCAGCATGTGCCGTCGCTTCACGCTGGAGGAGGGCATCGTGTTCGATCCTCCGTATGCGGAAGTTACGCTTAAGGACGATATTCAGGGTGATCCGCTCATCAGCGAACGCATCTGCCTGATGAAGGGCCTGCTCAAGGAGGGTCAGTACGACGAGGCGCAGGACATCGTGCTGCGTGTCGGCGAGGTGTTGAAGAAGGAGCTCGCGTCGCTGAACCTGACGCTGATCGACTTCAAGATCGAGATCGGCTACGATGAGAACGGCAAGATGTACGTTGCCGACGAGATCACGCCCGACATCTGGCGTGTCCGTGACGAAGAGGGCAACATTCCGAACCAGCTCGATTGCTCCAGAATGCTCATCAAAAAGATGAATCTGTAAGATCGTGTAAAGCAAAACAGGCGGCAGAATTTCTGCCGCCTGTTTTTTGCCGCATAGCTGCGCGTAGCCGCCGCCTGCGGAAAAACTATTGAAAATTTACGGATAAGCCTGTAAAATGGAAGAAAACAAACCCGTGAGGTGCGGTATGAACAACATCATTGAGATCGACCATTTGAACAAATCATTCGGCGAGGTCAAGGCGGTGCAGGATCTCAGCTTCCGTGTTAAGGAGGGTGAGCTGTTTGCTTTTCTCGGCGTCAACGGCGCCGGTAAATCCACCACGATCAATATTATGTGCGGTCAACTGCCGAAGGATAGCGGCAGTGTGATGATCGACGGCTACGATCTGGATCGGCGAGTCGATGAGGCCAAGCGTGAGCTGGGCGTCGTGTTTCAGCAGTCGGTGCTGGACGGTGCGCTGACGGTATACGATAATCTGGAAAGCCGCGCTGCGTTGTACGGTATCTATGGTCGGGAGTTCAAGGAGCGCCTCGCAGAATTGGCGGAGCTTCTCGAGTTCGGTGATCTGCTCAGACGTGCAGTCGGTAAGCTGTCGGGTGGTCAGCGCCGCCGTATCGATATTGCGCGTGCGTTGCTTCACCGGCCGCGCATCCTCATTTTGGACGAGCCGACCACCGGCCTCGATCCGCAGACGCGCAACCGTCTGTGGACGGTGATCTCTGATCTGCGCCGCAACGAAAATCTGACGGTCTTCCTCACCACGCACTATATGGAGGAGGCTGCCGAAGCGGAGTACGTAGTGATTTTGGACAGCGGTCGTATCGCCGCCGAGGGGACACCGCTGCAGCTCAAGAATACCCATACCGGTGATTTTATCACACTGTACGGTGTCGCGGAAGAGGCGGTCAAGCCGCTGGGTGTGCCATATGAGGTACTGCGCGAGGCGGTGCGCCTGTTTGTACCGCACACCGCCGCGGCGACCGAGCTCATCGTCGGCAACCCGACACTGTTTTCCGATTATGAGATCACCAAGGGCAAGATGGACGACGTGTTTCTTGCCGTGACCGGCAAAACACTGGAAGGTGGTGCGGACAAATGAAAACGTTGCGTATACTGATCTAGCGAAACTGCAAGCTGTTCTTTAAAGATAAGGGTATGTTTTTCACTGCCCTCATCACACCCGGCATCCTGCTGGTGCTGTACGCCACCTTTTTGGGCAACGTCTACCGTGACAGCTTTGTGATGTCGCTGCCGCCGCAGTTTGCGTTGTCCGACAGCATTCTTAACGGCTTGGTGGGCGGTCAACTGGTGTCCTCCATCCTTGCCGTTTCCTGTGTGACCGTTGCCTTTTGCTCTAATATGCTGATGGTGCAGGATCGCGCCAACGGCACGGTCAAGGATCTGCGCATTTCACCGGTGCGTTCCTCTGCACTGGCGTTGGGATATTATGTTGCAACACTGATATCCACACTCATCATTTGTTTGATCGCCGCCGGTGCGTGCCTGGCATATCTCGCTGTCATTGGCTGGTATCTGTCGGTGTGGGACGTGATACTGCTGCTTGTCGACGTGATATTACTGTCGCTGTTCGGCACGGCGTTATCCTCGGTCATCGGGTTCTTTCTCTCCACGCAGGGGCAGATCTCGGCGGTCGGCAGTATCGTCAGCGCGGGCTACGGCTTCATTTGCGGTGCGTATATGCCGATCTCGCAGTTTTCCGAGGGCTTGCAAAACGCGGTGGCGTTTTTACCGGGGACCCACGGCACGTCCTTGCTGCGCAACCATGCGCTGCGCGGTGTGTTTTCCGCGATGGAAAGCGATGGCATTCCCGCCGAGGCGATCCGCGGGATGCAGGATACGGTGGATTGCCGTGTGTATGTATTTGATACACCGGTCGAGCAACCGACGATGTATCTGATCCTCGGTGGTTCAGTGGTACTGCTGGTGGCGGTGTATATCCTGCTGAACGCCGCCAAAGCGAAAAAACACAAGATATAACAGCGACCGACGGCGGTATCCTGTCGTCGGTCGTATTATGTGGGGCGCAGCGCTTCGAAAGGCTTGTTTTCCCGCAGAGAATGTGGTATATATAATTGAAGCCTACGGAAGGGGGATGCGTTGTGCAGGAAGGGCCGCTCAGCGGACACTTTACCTACGGACGGTTGCTGCGGTTTACCGTGCCGTCGGTCATCATGATGATTTTTGTGTCGATCTACGGCGTGGTCGATGGGATCTTTGTGTCGAATTACGCCGGCAAAACACCGTTTGCGGCGGTCAATCTGATCTTCCCGTTCCTGATGGTGCTCTCGGCGATCGGGTTTATGATCGGCAGCGGTGGCAGTGCCCTCATCGGTAAGACGTTGGGGGAAGGGGACCGCGAGCGTGCGGACAGCCTGTTTTCCATGCTGCTGGTGCTGTCGTTTGTTGGCGCATCGGTACTGTCTGTACTGGGATTGATATTCCTGCGTCCGATCTCGGCACTGTTGGGTGCCGAGGGCGAGATGCTGGAATGCTGTGTGATCTACGGACGTATCCTTCTCATTTCGCTGCCCGCGTTTGTGCTGCAAAATGAGTTCCAAAGCTTTTTTGTGACTGCCGGTAAGCCGCGGCTGGGATTGCTTGTGACCGTGATGGCGGGCGTGATGAACATTGTCTTGGATGCGTTGTTCGTGGCAGGCTTTCGTTGGGGCTTGGTGGGTGCGGCGTTTGCGACGGCGATCAGCCAGATGGTGGGCGGCATCCTGCCCTTCTGCTATTTTTGCCGCCGCAACGGCAGTCTGCTGCGTATCCGTCGTTTTTCGCTTGACGGCCGCGCGCTGCTGCGCGTCTGCACGAACGGCTCGTCGGAGTTGATGAGCAATCTGTCGATGTCGCTGGTATCGATGCTGTACAACGTGCAGCTGCTCCGCTGGGCAGGTGAAAACGGTATCGCCGCCTACGGGGTGGTAATGTACGTCAACTTCATTTTCATTTCTGTCTTCATCGGCTATTCCGTCGGCTCTGCACCGCCGGTGAGCTTTCACTTCGGTGCCGGCGATCGCCGTGAGATGCGGAGCCTGTTGCGCAAAAGCACAGTACTGATGGTATCCGCGGGAGCGTTGCTGACGGCGGTCGCGTTGCTTTTGGCGCCGTTTCTCAGTGGCGCGTTCGTGGGATATGATCCCGAACTGTACGAGATGACGGTTCGCGCGTTTCAGCTGTGCTCACTCGCTTTTTTGGTGACGGGTGTCAATATTTACGGTTCTGCCTATTTTACAGCGCTGAACAACGGGTTGGTATCGGCAGTATTGTCCTTCTCGCGCACATTGGTATTTCAGTTGACGGCACTGTATGTCCTGCCGCTATGGCTGGGGTTGGACGGTATCTGGTTGGCGGGTCTCGCCTCCGAAGTGCTGTGTATGATAATGACGGTGTTCTTTTTGGGGCACGCGCAGCGGCGCGGCGCTTTGCGATTGACTGAATAAAATCAAACGGCTCCCTCAGCAGGGGAGCCGTTTTGCTGTATATTTCGGAGATTACAAGCCAAAGTCTTTTACGTAATACGCCTGCGTGTTGGCGCGGCCGCCGCGCTCATCCACCACGTCCAGACGGAAGTAGCCGTCGGTGGGGAGGATCTCAAATTCCGCTTCATTCACATAGCCGTTTTCGGGCGCATGGATGCTTTTGACACGGCGACCGTGAGCGGAGTAGCAGATCTGCTTCGCATCGGAGCAGACGATACGCACCCGATTTCCCGTCACGGTCAGCTCGTCGATGGTGGGGCCGAAGGAAGAGTAGAATTTACCTTCGAGAAGACCGTCTACGATGCTTTTGTAGGACAGCGTGGGGACGTTGACCATCACGAACGCACCACCGCAGGTCGCGAGGGAGTGGTTGTCGTCACCGCAGGAGACCCACACGTGCTTGCCGTCGCGCAGGAAATCGTCCACCACATTGATGTCGTACTCATACAGACCGCCACGGGCACAGGCGTGATTGTATACCTCAACGCCCCACAGGCCTTCATAATCGCCGTAGTCGCCGTAGTTTTCCAGCGACCAACGCGGATGGTTATACGCCACGAAGAAGCCGCGCTCGTTTGCTTCACGGATGATGGCGTTGATGCCATCGGCACCGTAGACGCGGTCGTGTTCGCCCAACTCACGGCTCAGGCGTACACGATCCTCATCCGAGGAGTAGTGATCCAGCACGGAGTTATAGAAGATCGTGGCATCGTTGTCCTGTTCCTTGGCGTACACGTTCAGGTGGCACACCTTCATGTCGTGGTTGACCAGGGTGGACTGCTCGGGGAACTCCTTGATCGCCAGTTCACTGGAGGTAATGGTGATAAAATCCTCGTCATCCAGTTCGGGATGCTTGTAGGCACGCTCGTGATCGGTGATAGCGAGGAAATGATACCCGTGCCCCTTGAACCATTCCTTCAGCTCTTCGGGTGTCATCTGACCGTCCGACAGCGTGCTGTGGCAGTGCATATTGCCCTTGAAATAGGGAAGTTTCTTGCCCAACAGAACGATCGTGTTTTCCATGATAGGTACCTCCATTATTCCGCAAACAGTGGTGTTGACAGGTAGCGGTCGCCGGTATCGGGGAGCAGTACGACCACGGTTTTTCCTGTGTTTTTCGGTTGTTTTGCTATCTCGATCGCCGCGTGCAGTGCCGCGCCCGACGAGATGCCGACCAGAATACCCTCGCTGCGGCCGAACAGCCGCGCGGCGGTGTAGGCTTCTTCGGTGGTGACGGGAACGACCTCGTCGTATACTGCGGTGTTCAGCACCTCCGGCACGAAGCCGGCACCGATACCCTGCAAGCCGTGTGCTCCGGCGTTGCCGCCCGACAGTACGGGGGAGTCGGCAGGCTCGACAGCGACGATCTGTACCGCCGGATTTTTCCCTTTCAAGTATTCACCGGTACCCGTGATGGTGCCGCCGGTACCCACGCCGGCAACGAAAATATCCACCGTACCGTCGGTATCATGCCAGATCTCCGGCCCTGTTGTGGCGCGGTGCGCCGCGGGGTTGGAGGGATTGACGAACTGTCCTGCCAGAAAACTGTTTGGCAGTGTGGCGGCAAGCTCCTCCGCTTTGGCGATCGCTCCTGCCATACCGCGCTTTCCCTCGGTCAGTACGACCTCGGCGCCGTAGGCGGCGGCGAGCTGGCGGCGCTCCACCGACATGGTATCCGGCATCACCAGCAGCATACGGTAGCCGCGCGCGGCGGCAACGGCAGCAAGACCGATGCCGGTGTTGCCGCTGGTCGGTTCGATGATGACCGAGCCGGGTTTTAGTTTTCCTGCCGCTTCGGCGTCGCCGATCATGGCGAGCGCCACGCGATCCTTGACCGAGCCTGCGGGATTGAGATATTCCAGCTTCGCCAGTAAACGGGCGCGCAAGCCGTATTGCTGCTCGATCCGTGTCAACTCAAGCAGGGGGGTGTTGCCGATCAACTGATCGACCGAGGTGTATATTGAAGACATCCTGACCGTCTCCTTCGTATGGCAATCACTATGAAAAGACTACCACAAATTTGCGGTTGCGTCAATGGAACGGTTTGGGTAAATTGCCGTTTTTATGAATTTTTCTTAAAGAATATAAAATAACTATTGCGATTTCACCGAAAACTCTGCATAATATAAAAGTAATTTTTGGGAAGGGACGAACTGTATGCTTGAACTCAAAAATATAAAAAAGGATTACCCGGCCGGCAGTGAAACGGTTCACGCGCTGAAAGGGGTATCGCTGCGTTTCCGCGACAGCGAATTCGTATCGATCCTCGGCCCTTCGGGTTGCGGCAAGACCACGATGCTCAATCTCATCGGCGGGTTGGATCAGTATACCGACGGTGATCTTGTCATCAACGGCGTTTCCACCAAGCATTTCCGTGACCGTGATTGGGACGCCTACCGTAACCATTCCGTCGGCTTTGTGTTCCAAAGCTACAACCTTATTCCCCATCAAACGGTGCTGCAGAACGTAGAGCTGGCGCTGACGCTGTCGGGTGTGTCCAAGTCAGAGCGCCGCCGCCGTGCCAAGGAGGCGCTGGAGGCGGTGGGCCTCGGCGATCAGCTCAAAAAACGCCCGGGTGAGATGTCAGGCGGTCAGATGCAGCGCGTGGCGATCGCCCGCGCCATTGTCAACGATCCCGATATCGTGTTGGCGGATGAACCGACCGGCGCATTGGACAGCGAGACCAGCGTGCAGGTCATGGATATCCTCAAAAAGATCTCCGAAAACCGCTTGGTCATTATGGTGACCCATAACCCCGATCTGGCAGAAAAGTATTCGACCCGTATCGTGCGGATGCTGGACGGCGAGATCACTGACGATTCCGCACCGCCATCGGATGAGGAGGTTGCGGTAAAGACCGAGGCGGTCTCTGAAGCGACCGCAAAGCCAGCCAAGAAAAAGGCGAAGAAGCCGTCGATGTCGCTGATGACGGCGTTCGGTCTGTCGCTGAAAAATCTGTTTACCAAAAAAGGTCGTACTATCCTGACGGCATTTGCCGGCAGTATCGGCATCATCGGTATTGCGCTGATCTATGCGGTGTCCAACGGTATGACCTCCTATATTGATTACGTGCAGGAGGAAACGCTGTCCTCCTATCCGCTCACGCTGGAAGCCCAGCATATGGACATCGGTACGCTGATGGCGACCTTTATCGAGTCGGCGGAATCCGCGGGTGATCATGCGAGTGACGCGGTGTATGAAAAGCCGGTGCTGCAGGATCTGGTCAATGCACTGAACAAGGTCGGTGAACACAAAAACGATCTGAAGGCGTTTAAGGAATACCTTGAAACGGAACGCAGGGATCCGAACAGCACCTCCGGTCTGCGCGAGGCGGTATCGGGCGTGCAGTACACCTACAATATGGACGTACTGATCTATACCAAGACCGAGGACGGCGTGATCCGTGAATCCAACGCGCAGAAACTGATAACCGAAATGCTGATGGAATACCCCGACCTGATGCCGGATATTATGAAGGCAGATGCGGAGCAGTCTGCCGGTATGATGTCGATGATGTCGGAGAATGGTATGATGCCGTCAACGTGGCAGGAAATGCTGCCCGGCACCAACGGTGAGGTCATCAGTCCGTTGGTGACAGGCCAGTATGAGCTGGTTGAGGGCGGCCGCTGGCCGACGGCGTATAACGAGATCGTGCTGGTGCTGGACGAAAACAACGAAATCGACGATATGACGCTGTATGCGCTGGGGCTCATCTCCGAGGAGGAGATCCAGTCGCTTATCCAAAAGGTGTTGAACAAGGAACCGTTGCCGGATTCCAACCGCAAGTGGACCTACGAAGAGATCTACGATATGGAGTTCCGCACCATTCTCAGTGCCGATTGCTACAAATGGAACGAAGCGACCGGCACGTATGTAGACGTGCGTCAGCTCACCGCCGTCGGTGACGGACTGAGCAACATCGAGTTGGAGATGCTGTATGATAACGGCATCTCGCTCAAGGTCACGGGTATCGTTCGCCCGGCAGAGGAGACCATGCAGGGCATGCTGAAAAGCTCCATCGCCTATACCAGCAAGCTGACCGAGTACGTGGTGCTGGAGTCGAGACATTCTCCCGCGCTGAAGGCGCAGCTGGCAGCGCCCGACGTCGATATCTTCACCGGCCTGCCGTTTGCAAGCACGGATAAGGAGTTGACCGAGGCGGTCAAGCTGCAACGGGAAAAAGCGTTCCGCGAGTATGTTGCTTCGTTGGATGCCGCAGGAAAAGCCGAAGCCTATCTGCGTATCTTGAGTATTCCGACGCCGGAGGAGATCGATGCGGAGGTCTCGAAGCAGATGCATGCGACGGATCGCGCGGCGCGTGAAGCGATGCTTGTGCAGATGATCCTGCAAACGGGTCCCGCCTCCGAGAACGAGGTCGCGACCTACGTTGCCAATATGTCTGAAGAAGATCTGAGCGCGTATTTTGCACAGGCGATCACCGCACAGGTTGCTGCTGTTAAGGCGGCACAGGTGCAGCAGACCTTTGCCGATACACCTGCAGAAGCGTTGGCACAGCAGCTGGATGCAGCGATGTTGCAGTACGATACCGAGACCTGCGCTTCGCTGTACAGCGTGGTGCTGGATTTCTCGGATGCCACACTGGAAGATAACCTCGAAAAACTCGGATATGTCGATCTGGATGAACCGGCAACGATCAACCTGTATGCTGCGACCTTCGAGGATAAGGATGTCATCGAGGCGGCTATTCAGAAATACAACGATTCCGTGGATGAGATCTCGCGGATCGGGTATACCGATTACGTGGGGCTGATGATGTCCTCCGTTACGACGATCATCAACGCCATCACCTACGTGCTGATCGCGTTCGTGTCGGTGTCGCTTATCGTGTCCTCCATCATGATCGGTGTTATCACGCTGATCTCGGTGCAGGAGCGCACCAAGGAGATCGGTATTCTCCGTGCGATCGGCGCCTCCAAGCGCAACGTGTCCAATATGTTCAACGCCGAGACGGTCATTATCGGCTTTGCCTCGGGTGCGCTCGGTGTGCTGGTGACGTATCTGCTGTGTATTCCCATCAACCTGATCCTCAATACGCTCACCGGTATCCCCAATTTGGATGCGGCACTGCCGTGGCAGGTGGCAGTCATCCTGATTGCGATCAGCGTGTTCCTGACGCTGTTTGCCGGCATCATTCCGTCGCGCAGTGCCGCGCGGAAGGACCCGGTCGTGGCGTTGCGAACCGAATAAGGCGTATGTTTAACGGCGTTCTCCGCGGAGAACGCCGTTTTTGCTTGCGTCGATTACGGTGGCGTGATATACTGGTACCAATGAAACAGAAAGACGGTGACTGTATGAAAGCTTCAGCATATCCGCGACATTTTTGGTCGGCGCTGGTGATCTTCAGCCTGGTCGGTCAGGTCGCGTGGGTGGTTGAGAATATGTATCTCAACGTGTTTATCTACAAGATGTTTCAGGCGAGTCCCGCTGCGATCTCGGCGATGGTCTCCGCTTCGGCAGTGGCCGCGGCGCTGACCACCATTTTGATCGGTGCACTGTCGGACAAGCTGGGACGTCGGCGTGTGTTTATCTGCGGCGGCTACGTTTTGTGGGGCATCACCATTGCCGCGTTTGCGCTGGTACGTGCCGACGTGATCGGTGCCGCGATCCCGACGGGTGTGTCGGTTGCCGCGGTCGGTGTCACACTGGTGATCGTGCTGGATTGCCTGATGACCTTTTTCGGTTCGTCTGCCAATGACGCCGCTTTTAACGCGTGGTTGACCGATGCCACTGCCGGCAGTGGTCGCGGTGCGGCGGAGGGTATCAATGCGATGATGCCGCTTGTTGCCATTTTGGTGGTGTTCGGCGGCTTTATGGCGTTTGATCTCGATAATCCCGACAGCTGGACTGCTATTTTCCTCATTATCGGTGCAGCAGTGTTGGTTATCGGTGTTCTCGGCTTTTTCCTCGTCCACGAGACGGGGGAGAGACGTGAGGAAAACGGCTGCTATTTCCGCAATATTTTTTACGGCTTCCGCGCATCGGTTATCCGCAAAAACCCGGTGCTGTATCTGACGCTCGCGGCGTTTGCCGTGTTCGGCATCTCCATCCAGATCTTTATGCCGTATCTGATTTTGTACTACAACGTATCGCTGGGTATGGACGATTACGTGCTCATTATGGCACCCGCCATTCTGTTGGCGGCGGTCGTCACGGCGCTGTACGGGCGGCTGTATGATAAGCTCGGATTTTCCCGCTCGGTCGTACCGTCCCTGCTGATGCTGTGCGTCGGCTACGTGGTGCTGTATTTCTTCCGTGATACCGTGCTTGTGTTTGTCGGCTCACTGCTGATGATGTGCGGTTATCTGACCGGTATGGCGGTGTTCGGTGCGATGATCCGCGATTACACTCCCGAGGGGAAAGCCGGTATGTTTCAGGGCTTGCGTATCGTGGGGCAGGTGCTGATTCCCGGCGTGATCGGTCCGGCGGTCGGCGCGTGGGTACTGCGCAACGCCGAAACCATCGTCAACGACGACGGCACGCGGTCCTTTGTCCCCAACGCCGATATTTTCTTGGCGGCGTTGGTAGCGGCAGTGTGCCTGCTGCCCGTACTGATCGTGATCTTCAAGCTGCTGAGGCGGAAAAGTGAGGAAACCGTATGAGCAACCTGCAACCGTTATATACCGCGGCGGGCGAGGCGCTGAGCGGTACACCGTGGGAGGTGTATCCGCGTCCGCAGCTGCGCCGTGACTCGTTTTTGTGTCTCAACGGTGATTGGGAATTTGCCGTGTCCGAGGTCGAACCGACGGCGTATGACCGCACCATCCGCGTGCCGTTCCCACCCGAATCGCTGCTTTCGGGCGTGGGGGAGTGCTTCCCCGAGGAGGCGGCACGGTGGTATCGCCGTCAGTTTACGCTACCAACGGGTTTTTGTAAGGAACGGGTACTGCTGCATATCGGTGCGGCGGACCAGGAAGCGGCTGTGTACATCAACGGCGTTCTTGTCGGCGAGCACGTCGGCGGGTATGAGCCGTTCTGCTTTGATATCACCGATTCACTGCAGGCGGAAAACACGATCGTGATACGTGTGATCGACCGTTTGAGTGCGCAAATACTCCCGTATGGCAAGCAATGTCATCAGCGCGGCGGTATGTGGTACACTCCTGTGTCGGGCATCTGGCAGACGGTGTGGCTGGAAAGTGTGGCGGATGCGTACGTGCGCCGCCTGACGATCGACACCGATGCCGATAGTGTGACCATAACAGCGGACGGCGTGACCGACGGTACCGTCACGGTGCAAACGCCGCAAGGGACTGTCGAGGTTGCGCTGACCGACGGAGCTGCGCGCATCACGCTGACGGAGCCGCGTCGGTGGTCCCCCGAAGACCCGTATCTGTATGAGTTTGCGCTGACAACACCGACCGATGAGGTGCACTCTTACTTTGCGCTCCGTACGCTGGATATCCGCACCGTTGACGGGTTGCCTCGTTTGTGCCTGAACGGTAAACCGTATTTTTTCCACGGCTTACTGGATCAAGGCTACTGGAGCGACGGATTGTTCACACCGGCGACGCCTGAGTGCTATGAGCAGGATATTCTGGCAATGAAAGCCCTTGGGTTTAATACCTTGCGCAAGCATATCAAGCTCGAACCGGAGCAATTCTATTACGATTGTGACCGTCTGGGTATGATCGTGTTTCAGGACATGGTAAATAACAGCGACTATGCCTTCGTCCGTGATACGGCCTTGCCTACCGTCGGTGTGATCCGTCGAAACGATACCCGCCTGCACCGCGATCCCGTGTCTCGCGCAGCCTTCGTACGCGGTATGGAGCAGACAGTGCGTCAGTTGTATAATCATCCCTGTATCTGCTGCTGGACGATCTTCAACGAGGGTTGGGGGCAATTCTGCGGCAGTGAGCAGTATCACCACCTGCGCGCGCTGGACGGCAGCCGCTTTATCGACACCACCTCGGGGTGGTTCCTCGGCAGTGACAGCGACGTGGATAGTCGCCATATCTATTTCCGCCGCCTGAAAATGAAGTCCTCGGATAAACCGATGGTGCTGTCGGAATTTGGCGGGTATTCCTGGAAAGCGGAGGGGCACGTCTTCAACACCGAGCAAAGCTACGGCTACGGGAGCTGTAAAACGCGTGAAGAGTTGGCCGACAAACTTCGTGCGCTGTACACGGAGCAGGTGCTGCCGCTGATCCCACAGGGGCTGTGCGCGGCAATCTATACGCAGGTATCGGATATTGAGGACGAGATCAACGGTCTGCTGACTTATGACCGCCGTGTGGCAAAGCTGTTGCCGGAGGAGTTCGCCGATATTTCAAAGCGGCTGTGCGGCAGCATATGACTCCCTGACCCAAATGTGACTTCAAAGCGCGTATACGCACCTGCGTATACGCGCTTGCAAATATTTGCCTACAATACTTTTGAGGTGATCGTATGAATGTCAAGGATATTGTAGCAAAACGCTTTGCGGAGATCTGTCGGGAGCGGGGTATCGCCGTCAACGAATTGGCAACGCTGTCAGGCGTGACTCCGTCAACAGCGTACAGTATGATGAATGAGCAACGGCGCGACGTGTCCATCGTTACGATCAAAAAGTTTTGCGACGGCTTGGAGATCACGCTGGGGGAATTCTTTTCCGCTCCGGAATTTGATGCTTTGGAGCAGGAGATCTGCTAGGGGAGTGTGACTCTTGAACGCAGGCAAACAACTGTGTCGCCGTGCGGTTGCGTGGATTTGGCCGGAACGGTGCGTGTTTTGCGGTGAACCGATACCGGCGCTGACGTTGTGCTGCGATACGTGTTATGAAACGGTGCACCCCATTCGTCCGCCGATCTGTCCGCAGTGTGGCAAAAGCCGTGAGGATTGCTCGTGCGGTCGTCGTCGCCACCGCTATGACCGCGTGGCATCGCCGTTTTATTGCAGCGGTGCCGTGCACCGCGGTATCTTGCGGCTAAAACGATGGGACGACTCGTTGGCTGTCTCGTTTTTCGCGGATCAGATGGCAGCTGTTGTTCGTCGGGAATTTCGGAGTGAGACGATCGACGCAGTTTCGTTTATTCCCATGACGATGCGCGATCAACGTGATCGCGGCTACAATCAGGGAAAACTGTTGGCGGATGCGCTCGCAAAGCGACTGTCATTGCCGCTTGTGGCGGCGTTGGAAAAACGCTATCAAACCAAGCCGCAGAAATTTCTCACTGCGGTGGAGCGTTCCGGTAACGTACTGGGTGCTTTCGACCTCCGCAAAGGCGTTGACGTTGCCGGCAAGACGATACTGCTTGTGGACGATGTCATCACAACCGGCGCGACCACCGATGAGTGCGCCAAAATGCTGAAGCTGTATGGCGCGAAGCGCGTCCTTTGCGTCACCGCCTCCATTCGCCATCGCAGTGAGGAAGAGGAAGAGCCGGTATAACTGAAACATCACACCGCGTTCCGTTGCGTTGATCGCGGTGTGATTTTTTGAAAATTTTTGAGACTTTTTCCCAAATTCTGCAACTAATAAGTGTCACGCGTGATAGATAAGAAAGGAGTGAGGCTATGAGAACACCGGAGGAGCTGTACCGCGCTTTTCAAAAAGGCGATCGGGAAGCGTTTGCAGAGATCGTTGCGACGTATCGGGAATCGGTGATCCATTTTTTGTATCGCTATGTTTCCAATCTTGACGATGCCGAGGATCTGGCGGAGGATACGTTCGTCGCCGTGCTGGAGCATCCGCACCGTTTTCGGTTTTCCTGCAGCCTGCGCTCCTATCTGTTTGCCATTGCACGCAACAAGGCGCTGCACCACCTGCGAAAGCATAGAAATATAGTGCCTTTGGAATATGAGGAACAACTGGTATCGCCCACGGTCAGCCCGGAGGAGCGGCTCATTTTCAAGGAACAGCTGGAACAAGTGCTGGGATTGCCCGAAAAATACCGTATGGCACTACTGCTGACGGCGGTGGACGGCTTATCGTACGCGGAAGCGGCGACGGTTCTCGGCGTGAATGAAAAACAGATCAAAAATCTATGTTATCGCGCCAGACAACGGTTACTGGCGGAGGGAGGCGTAACGGTATGAAAAGCAATGCAGAATTTTTAAATGCCGTTGTTGCAAAATATGAAAAACGGCGGATCGAGCGCCGTCGGCGCACGGTCCTTCTCAGCAGCACGGCATCAGCGTTGGTGTTGGTACTGGTGGCGGTTCTCGGCATGGGGCGGTTTTTGCCGAATCGGGAAGGAACGGGTATCCAACAGCCGGTGACACCGCCGCAGTCGGATGTTCAGCCGTCATCGCCGCGGATCGTCACGGCGAGCCGTGACGGGTATACGGCAGGGCAAATGGATGCGTTTTCAATAGAAAGTGGAGAATTGTATTTGGATCTCACTTTGGAGCGTGCCATGGATGATCCCGCAAACGAAGGGGCGTTGTTTCGGGTTCTGGTTGAGGCGCACCATGCTTCTCCTTGCTTGGGAGACACTAAAGGTGTGGAGCTAAGACAGCACATTTGCGAAGCGGTACAGGCGAAGGTCGATCAACTGAATACCGCAGGTATTTCGAGTGAGATCGCACGCGATATGACCTACGGATTTTACGTGACCGGCACGAAAGAACAGATCGAATCGATCAACGAGCAGCCCTTATGTATGGGGTATTATGCATGGCTTGCCCTTCCAGCAAGACCGGAGGGATACAGCGAGGTGTATACTGATACGGCTGTAGGATGGATGCAGGTGGCGCGGGAGACCGATGTTTTTAAGGTGCGCATTGTTAGCGCGTGGGATGAGGCTGCAGAGGTGCATTGGCTCACTGGCGAATTGTTTAACGCCCATCGAATCGATGCCCAAAAAAGAGAGGAACTATGGCGCTCAGGACAAATGGAAAATGCTCTGTTGGCGATTGGGGAACGGTACGAAGCCAAGGACTGTTGGTTATCTACAGACAGTGACAGGATGTACGCCAGCATATACGGTACGGTGACGCGCGAGCAGCTTTTAGCTATGTCTGATGATCCTGAAATTCGATGTGTCTGGGTGAAAGGGCTTCGCGATATGGTAGATTTAATTGAATTTGAGGGTGGAATGACCTACGAGGAAATCGAGCAGGAAGCACTTGGCCGTATGGATCCCGAGCAACGTGAGTTGGTGATTAAAGTTTTGTTTGAATGTAATGAACCTCCGTCGGCATATGCTGATCTGGAAGAGGAATTGAACGTTGCGATCGAACAGTATCTGTTTCATAAGCTAGAAGTGTTCAAGGAAGAAAAAGCGCGCGGCGAAGCACTCAGAGAACAGTATAGAAAAGAACACGGGTTACCGCCAAAGGAAGAAAGCGTTCAATATTTCTATTCTATAGATGCTTAAAGCGATTGCACTTTTTTAAGGAGGTGAGTCCAATGGTTTGTGTCATGGAATCTATGGTAGAGTATGAAAACAAATCAGAGGAGGAAAGCGTGTGAAAAGAAAGTATAGAATGTTCATAAAGTCGGTTGTTGCAATAGCTGTAGTTTCTGTTATGGTGTTTAATGCGGTTGGAGCCTCACCATTACCGCAGTTTCAAGAGGTGCAGTTAACCGAAAACGGTGTTTGTCCGGAAAAAGTTTCACCGGAGCTGTGGGCGCAGCTTACAGCATCGGCAGGAACCGGGGCACAAACCATGTCGCAGACCACCGCTTCTGTGACGGCGGAAATCGTGTTTGAAGATGCCGTGGACTACGACACAATCGAGCAAGAGGCGCTGTCCCGCATGGATCCCGAACAGCGAGCGTTGGTTATTTGTGCTCTTTCGGAAGTGGACGATGAATCCGTCGGTGAAGAGGATGAGACAGCTTTGGATGCGGCGATCGAGCAGTATCGGTTGATGAAGCGAATCGTTGCCAAAGAACGGTATGTCGTTCTCAACGCTCAATATATGGCGGAGAATGACCTTTCCTCCGATAATGCCTACGTCGGGAAATATTCGTCGGTAGTGAGCTTGCCGATAACGCAATCCCAAGTGGTGGATCTGGCGGCTTCCGATGAGGTTGTCTATATTGATGTGATTCGCAACGGTGAAGATCAAATGGAGGTTAGCATTCCGACGATCAATGCCGACATCGTCCGGGATACGCGTGGATATACCGGTTCGGGAATCAAAATCGGTATGATTGAAACAGGAGTTCCAAATGTTGGGGATCCGTCATTGAGTAGCATTTCTTCTCGCATTCACATTCATCCTGGATCTGTTTCATATGTAAAACCTCATGCAACTGCTGTGGCTGTTATTATGGTTGGACAACAGACGAGCAGTTATGTCAAAGGCATTGCTCCGAATGCCAGTTTGTATTGTGCATCGTCGCAGATTGACGGCGGTTATCGGGCGGCGATTGAATGGCTAATCGAGCAGGGGGTTCATGTTATCAATGCAAGTTGGGGGCTTAATGTATATTCTAATGGTACGGGCGTTTCAACTTATGAAGATGATGCCAATTGGTTCGAACACATAGCTTTTCATGATATTCACTATGTAGCCGCATCTGGCAACACAGGAAACGGTGGCGTTTTGGTGACCAGTATGCCATACAACATCATAACCGTAGGTAATGTTGATGATAAGAACACATTAACCTTGAACGATGATACGCTGGCAAATGACTCTTCATACCACCCCCTGACCACAGGCTTGATGAAACCGGATATTTGTGCGCCGGGAACAGCTATTCATACAACAACGCAACAGGGTAGTGGTACTAGTCTTTCGGCACCACATGTTTCTGCAACAATAGCATTGTTATGTCAGCAAAGAACAATTTTGAAGACGCGTCAAGATCTAGTGAAGGCTATTTTGACGTGTGCTACCTCGCAAGACTGCGGTCTCCATTTTACTCCCAATAATCCCGATTATAAAAAATATGGCGCGGGGTTGCTGGACGCGGATGCTGCACGCTGGGTCACTCACAGTTACCGGTACAATTACGGTTCTTTGAATAGCACGACAACAAGCAAAACGTATACGGTCAATGTAACGTCCAACGATACCTATTTGCGAGTATCAATGGCTTATCTGAGAACAGCTAAATTCGCTCAGTCTGTAGCTCATGCAGGAAATGTGACACCTAGCGCGATTTATGATTTGGATTTGTTTATTACAGGGCCAACCGGAATAACGGCATCAAGTATATCGCTACCATCCCGATCTAACATTGAAATCATTCAAATTGATCCGGATGATTATGGTGGCCCGGGAACATACACGATTGAAGTTTGTGCCATGGAATCCTTGCCCGAAAACGTCTATTTCGGCGTAGCTTGGCGATGAATATAAAAAAGAAGGAATGGGCGTCGCCCATTCCTTCTTTGTATTTTACAGTGTAATATGCTTGCCCGTTTCTTGACTTTCGTACACCGCTTCCACGATCTTCTGATTGAAGATACCTTCCGCCGCCGTCACCGGCGCGTCGGTATCGTTCAGGATCGCCGCGGCGAAGCCCTCGATCTCCTTGGTGTACATATTTTTGGTGTCATACGCCACCGTGCGGCAATCGCCGTCTACGGTGACGCAGGTCACGGTACCCGTTTCGGTCTGTCCGAGCGTCTGCTCGGCCGTGATACGTCCCTTCGTGCCGTAGATCTCAAAGCGGCAACCGCCCATCGCATCGGCAAGGTTGAAATTCGCTTCCACGGTGAACAGTGCGCCGTTGCTCATGCGAAGCACCGCCGTGGCGGCATCCTCGGTATCAGGGTAGCGGTAGATTTGATTGCCGGTAAACGCCGTCACCGCTACCGCCTTCAACGCGGTCAGATGCTGCAACAGATCGACGCAGTGAATACCCATATCCATCATCGCACCACCGCCGCTGCGTGCCTTGGTTTGACGCCAAAGAGTGTTACTCAGCGGGTAGTCGCAGTTGAATTTTGCAAACGCGGAGACGATCTCACCGAGTTCCCCATCGCAGATCAGCGCCTTGATCGCTTCGTGAGCACCGTGGAAGCGCATCATAAAGCCGACACCAAGCTTGACGCCTTTCGCAGCGCAGTAGGCTTTCATATCTTCACCATCGGCAGCGGTCAGTCCCATCGGCTTCTCCAACAGGATATGCTTGCCGGCATCGGCCGCTTGGCAGACCTGCTCCTTGTGGCAGAACACGGGGGTGGCGATGTACACGGCATCGATGTCGGGTTGTGCAAGCAGTTCCTCGATGGAGGTGTATCGCCGTGCGATACCGAATTTGTCACCGACTTGGTTGAGGAAATCCTCGTTCAGATCCATGATCGCCTCGCAGACGGCAGTTTCTGCCAAAAGCAGACCGGGGATGGTTCGCTTCTGCGCGATGCCGCCGCACCCAATGACACCAAAACGAATGTTACTCATAGTGCAGTACTCCTTTGCTCATATGACGCCGCATTACAGCGCGCCCGTACCATAATTATAAGTTAAACGTATCACAGTGCCTGACAGAAAAATAGCACAAACAATGTAAAAAACAACTACGATTTTCCGCTGATATAATGTATCTTCAGAAAGAAACGATAAAGGCGAATCCAACTTCCAAAGGAAATGGGTTCGCCTTTATCTTGTTTGGTGGAGTCGAGGGGAATCGAACCCCTGTCCGAAAACCACTTACCCTAGCTTTCTCCGAGTGCAGCCCGTCTTTTGGGATTCCCCTCACCCGACGCCGGTGGGCAGGCTTCGGGTTACGGTAGTCGCTGCGTCATGACGGGCGGAGCGACATCCGTCCGTTCACGTTCACCGCTGCATGACGCCTCTGTCCCGACCGCGGTACTTCGGGCAGAGACGGCAGCCTAATTAGGCCGCGAGAGCAACTTTATTGTTGTCGTTTGTTTTAAAAGGTTGCAGATTTTATAGCGGTTCTGCACCGCTACTCGCTTACCAAGGCTCACGATCCCCGTCGAAACCTTTGCGACCCCATGTGTGGATGTGATCCTGACTATAGTATAGACAAAACGCGCCGGATTGTCAACCCGACGCGTTCGGTTTTTACTGCCAATTTTCCTCGTTTTCCACCGTGATGCCGTTTGCCTCCAGCAAGGCGGCGGTGACACCGCGACCGGGGATCAACTGTTTGGAAAACGTGCCGTCATACACGAAATGACAGCCGCAGGACGGGCTGTTCTCCTTGAGGATCGCGTGGCGGATGCCGTGTTCGCGGCAGATCGCCAGTGTCTGCTCGGCGCCGCTGCGGTACTGTGCGGTCACGTCAACGCCTTCGGTATTGACCACGCGTTCACCGCACAACTCTGCCGGCGGGCGTGGCGTGGGTAGTCCACCCATACATTCGGGGCAGACCGGGATGACAGCGCCGCTGTCGATAAGTTCCTGCACGGCGGGAGAGACGGGCTTGGAGCGTCCGTCGTACCGCGTGGGCATGCCACATAGACACGCGCTGATGACGTACCGCGGCTTCATCCGAAGTTACGCACGAGCGAAACGACCTTGCCGAGCACTACCGCTTCTTTGACGATGATGGGCTCGAACGCGTCGTTTTCCGGTTGTAGACGGATATGATCCAGCTCGAAATAAATGCGTTTGACGGTGGCTTCGTCCCCGATGAGCGCGACTACGATGTCGCCGTTTTCGGCGGCGGGGGTCTTGCGCACGATGACGATATCCTTATCCAGAATACCGGCGTTCAGCATACTGGTACCCGACACGCGCAAGGCAAACAGCTCGCCCGGCTCGTAGCCGCCGCCGGAGTAGGGGACATAGTCCTCCACCTGCTCCACGGCGAGGATGGGATTACCCGCTGTCACCTTACCGAGCAGCGGCACACGTGCCACCGTTTCGCCCGGCATACGAATGCTGCGGTTTAAGCGACCGTCGCGGTGGATATAGCCTGCCTCCTCCAGTACCTTCAGGTAGGTATGGACAGTGGACGTGGACTTGATACCGGCGGCGGTGCAGATTTCACGCACCGTGGGGGGGACGCCGGTCTGCGCGCGCTCCTGCAAGAACGCCAAAACCTTCTGTTGTTTTGCGGTTAAGGGCTTCATTACGATCACCTCTGAAGGTAGTATAACACACTTTTTTCAAAAAAGCAAACATTTGTTTGTTTTTCTTATAAAAATTTTCTTACAGTTTATTCACATTCAATTCACAAACTTGGCGGACAAGTCTGCTATACTCATATCGTACTCAAGAGAGTGGTCGGAACCGCACCGATCCTCTCGCTGAAATGAGTATATATACCCCTCCTCAAAACACCCCTCTAACTGCAAGCGGGCCGCTCGGAAGAGCGGCCCGTTTGCTTTTTTTGAGCACAGCCTGCAGAGCGACCGTCGGTCGCTTTTTTTATTGTCGTCATAATCGGACGAGCCGCGGCATAGATATGGGACAAGACCGGACGAAGGAGGCGTACCCGTGAACGGATGGGATACCCTGTTGTCGCTGTTACCTGACGAGTTGGTGCGCGTGCTGCGGCGCTTGCCGCCGTCGGCGCATACGCAGGTGCAGGAGCTGCGGCTGCGCGCGGGACAGGCCGTGGCACTCGGCATACGGGGTGAGGAGCGGTACGTGACCTTGGGCGGCGCGGTAACGGTTCAGGCGGATGCCGCGCTCTGGTGTGAGGAGCGGTGGCTGCGGCAGGTGACCGACCGTGTCTGCGAGCATTCGGTATACGCCCATCAAGAAGAGTTGAAACGGGGGTTTTTGCCGGCGCCCGGCGGTTGCCGTATCGGGATCGCCGGCACGGCGGTGGTGGAGAATGGCGAAATCGTGAGCTATCGTAACATCACCTCCTTGTGTATGCGTGTGGCGAGGGAGCATCACGGTTGTGCGGCGGCGCTGGCGGCGCGGTTATGCAGTGACGGCGTGTCGGGTGCGCTGATCTGCGGCGAACCTTCCAGTGGCAAGACAAGCCTGCTGCGCGATCTGCTGCGCGAATTTGCCGCGCGGCGGCTGTCGGTAGCCGTGGTCGATGAACGCGGTGAACTGACGGGAGGTGGCGTGCCGTTTGGCTGTGACAGTCTGCGCGGTGCGCCCAAGGCACTCGGCATCGAGCAAGCGATCCGCTGTTTATCACCGCGGGTGGTGGTGTTTGACGAGTTGGGCGGCGTGGCGGAATTGGCGGCGGTGAGACAGGCGCTATACAGCGGCGTGCCGGTGGTGGCGTCAATACATTGCCGACGCCCGGAAGAGCTGCTTTACCGCGACGGGTTAACAGAAACACTGCGCAGCGGTGCGTTTCCGTATCTGGTGCAGCTGCGCGGTTCGGCAGCACCGGGTGAGATCGTCGCGGTACGGCGTGTGGAGGAATGGTTGTATGAAATCGCTGGGGATCCTCTTGGTCTTTCTGACGGGAACCGGATGCGGCTTGCTCGGCTATCTTCGCCTGAAGCGCCGCGCCTGTTCGCTGGAACTGCTCACAAGGCTTTGTGAACAGCTTTCGGAGCGTATCCGCTATACGGCGGCACCGCTGGAAGAGCTGTTGCGGTCGCTGGCCGCAGCAACGGAGTTTGAGACGTTTTGCTTGCTACGGTGTGTGCGTCGGCAACCGTTGGGAGATCCCCGGGGGGCACTGTTGGAGGCACTGGTACAAAGCGCGGATGAGCTTGGTATCACAAGGGATGACCGACGGCTGTTTGAAGAATTTGCCGCCGATTTCGGTGCGGCGGATCTGATGGGAGAGGTGCAGCGCTGCCGTCAGTATGCGGCGTTGTTTCGGGAACGCTGTGAGGCAGCGCGCGAGGATGTGCGGTGCCGAGGACGTCTGTACGTGACATTGGGACTTTGCGGCGGCAGCGCGCTGGCGCTGGTGCTGGGATAAAGGAGGAGAATGGCATGGATGTGGATCTGATCTTCAAGATCGCGGCGATCGGTATCATTGTGGCGGTGCTGAATCAGGTGTTGATCCGTTCAGGACGTGAGGAACAGGCGATGCTGACTACGCTGGCGGGGTTGATTGTGGTGCTGACGATGGTCGTCACCGAGATCAGCGAGCTGTTCCGGCTGGTCAAATCGGTGTTTGGGTTGTAAACGATGGAATTGACGGGATTGGCGGTGGCGGCGGTCATCGCAGCATTTTTGGCGGTGGTTTTGCGCCGCTACATACCGGAGCAGGCGTTGGCGGTGGGGCTGATCGCGGGTGCACTGATCCTTGCTGCGGCGCTGATCGGCGCGGTACCGGTACTGGACGAGATACAGGAGCTTCTGTCGGTCAGCGGTCTGTCGAATGAATACGTTGTGGTGCTGTTTAAGGCGCTGGGAGTATGTTTGCTGACACAGCTGGCGGCGGATGCCTGCCGCGATGCGGGGGAGCAGGGCTTGGCCTCCAAAGCGGAATTTGCCGGTAAGATATCGATGCTGGTGTTGGCGCTGCCGCTGTTTCGTAAGGTGGGGGACATCGCTCTGTCGCTGATTCAGGGAGGGACACCGTGAAAAAGATCGTGATGCTCACCGCGGTGCTGGGACTGTTTTTGTGCGGCGGCTTCGGCGTGTCTGCCGCGACGGTGGAGGAGTTGTATACGGAACAGCTGCAGGCGAGCGGCGGTGAAGAGCTGATCGGTGCGCTTCCCGATGAGACGCAGGCGCTGCTCCGCGACTTGGGGATCGATACGTTGGATCCCGATGCGTTTTCGGAGATGGATACCGAAACGGTGTGGGACAGCTTGACGGAGCTGATGGTTGCTGCCTTTCGGACACCGCTGACAACGGCGGGAACGGTACTGGCGATCGTGCTGCTGCACGCGTGGATCAACGGTCTGCGGCATACCCTGCGTGAGGAGGAGACCTCTGCGGTGTTTGGTACGGTTTGCGCGTTGGCGGCGTGCGGCAGCGTGATCCTGCCGCTGACGGCTTGTATCACGGCGGTGCGCGAAGCGATGACCGCGACAGGTGTTTTTATGACCAGCTTTACACCGGTATACGCAGGCGTGCTGTTCAGCAGCGGACGTGCCGCGGCGGCGTTGTCTTTTCAATCCGTTACGCTGGCGGCAGCTCAGATGATGACGTGGCTGTCAGGACAGGTGGTCGTACCGCTGATGACGGTCTCACTAGCACTCGGCGTGACCGGATCCGTCACACCGCAGATCAATCTTAGCAGTGCCGGCAAGCTGTTCGGCAAAGCGGCGGTGTGGTTGCTGACGCTGGGGATGATGCTGTTCAGCGGCCTCTTATCACTGCAAAACCTGACGGCGCGCGCTGCGGACAACCTTGGAACGCGTGCCATCAAGTTTTCCATCTCCAGCTTCGTGCCGGTGGTAGGCAGCTCGCTCAGTGAGGCGTTTTCCACGATACGCGGCTGCTTACACTTGTTGCATTCCACTTTAGGTGCGTTCAGCGTGGCGGCGACGGCACTGATCGTTTTGCCGCCGCTCCTACAGTGTATTGGTTGGAATATACTATTGTCGGTGTGCCATATGGCGGCAGATATGTTTGAGCTGCGCGCACTGGGAGACGTCTTGGACGCCGCACGCCGTACGGTACGCTGTCTCATCGGCGCGTTGGCGGCAGCGGGCTCGTTTCTCATTATTGCGGTTACGGTGGTATCGACCGCGGCTACGGGAGGGTAAGATGGACGGGATACGCGCGTGGAGTGCGGCGCTGTGTGTGGCGGCACTCGGGTGCTCGGCGGTGGCATTACTGGCTCCGAAAAACGGTACAGGAAAGCTGTTTCGGCTGATTACCGCCACGTTCTTTATTTGCTGTATGCTGATGCCGCTCTTGAAAGTACGATCGTTTGTCTCGTTGGACATCGGGGACCTTCCGCCGGCGGTGAAGGCAGAACTGCTGGAGGATACCGTGACACGGCAACTGCAGACACAGGTAGAGGAGACGGTTATTGCGCTGGCGGAGGAAGGCCTGGCGGCGCGGGGTATTACGGCGAAAAAAATTACGGTTACGATGGATACTTCCGCGGATGGCGGCATATACATTCAACAAGTTACCATAACGGTGGACAAACAAACGGTGCCGATAGCCAAGGCGGTGGGGGAGGTGTTGGCAGAAGAGTTAAAAACAACGGTTACGGTGCAAACACGATGAAAGGAAGGAACGTTTCGTGGAACAGCAATGGGCAAACAAAGCAAAGGAGTGGCTTCGCGGGGGCAGAGGACGCACGTTGCTGCTTATCGCCGGAGCGGTGGGTATCGCGTTGCTTGCGCTGTCAGAGCTGGTGCCGGAGCGCAACGAGACCGTTTCCCGGCCAATCAGCGCCGAGGCTTTTGTACAGCAGACGGAGGAGCGTTTACGGGCGATCGTCAGTCGTATCGAGGGCGCGGGCGACTGTGAAGTGCTGGTGACTCTGGAAAACGGCGTGGAATACGTGTATGCCACCGAAGAACGGATCAGCTCCGATCGGCGGGAGGATACCGACGACAGCGCGTCCCGCCTGACACAAAGCGACGGCAGTGAAAGTTCGGTCATCGTGGTCGATACCGACAGCGGCCACGACGGTTTGCTGGTGACCGAGATCCAACCGACGGTTCGTGGCGTGGTGATCGTCTGCGAGGGCGGTGATCGTGAGGAGGTGCGTCAGCGCATCATCCAAGCCGTGACGGTGGCGATGGACTTGTCCGCAAAACGGGTGTGTGTAACGAAATTATCGTGAGGGAGAGAACAGCAATGAAAAAGTTTTTCGGTAAAAAGCAATTGTTGCTCGGCACACTGGTCGTGGCGCTGGGTATGGCGGTATATCTCAACTACTATTTTGCACAGTCACCGTCGGGACTGTTGGATACCGGTACACAGCAACAGCAGCATGACGATAAGACACTGGGTGATGCACTGAACGTCAACGCCACGCCCGACAGCGGCGGGTCCTCGTACTTTTCGCAGGCACGTGAAAGCCGTCGGAGTGCCCGCGAGGAAATGACCGAAGCGGTGAAGGAATTACTGAACGATGTTAAGGCCACCGATGAGCAAAAGGCGGCGGCGACCGCGCAGGCGCTTGCCATTACCAAGGCGATCGAGCAGGAGAGCAAGATCGAAAGTCTTATCAAGGCGAAGGGTTTTTCGGATTGTGTGGTGTACATCGAGGGCGAAAATTGCAGCGTCGTGGTCAGCGCCGATTCGTTGACGGCACAGGATACGGCGAAAATTTCACAGGCTGTGACCGCTCAATCGGGTGTTTTGGCACAAAATATTAATATTGTTACGGTAAAATGATAAAAAACTGTTGCCCCGGAGATACTTTGTGGTATATAATAGAATCACATAGAGTCACAAAGTGAAAGGGAGGACATCAGCATGGATGCGAAGGATTATCAAACACCGGAAGGTCGCTGCATTATTTCTGAGGAAGTGATCGCGACGATCGCTGCGACGGCGGCGGTAGAGGTTCCGGGTGTGGCGAGTATGGCGAACCGTACCATGGACATCCGCGGTCTGGTCAGTTCCTCGGGAACCAAAACGGTTGCCGTCGTCAATAATGAGAGCGAAACGATCGTTGACGTGTACGTGAATCTGAAGGCGGGCTTCCGTATTCCGGAGGTTGCCGGTCAGGTGCAGCGTCAGGTCAAGAGCGCGGTGCAGTCGATGACCGGCAAGCCGGTCACCAAGGTCAACGTGCATATCGCCGGCATGGAGCTGGAAACGAAGGCGGCCGACGAGAAATAACAAAAAAGCGTGCCTTCCGTGCTGTGTCGCGGAGGGCCGCTTTGGGAATTTGAAAACAGAAAGGCATGGTTGTACATGACCCGACGGGAAGCGAGAGAGCTGGCGTTTATCCTGTTGTTTGAGCAGAGCTTTTGCGGTGAGTCCATCACCGATATTCTGGAAAACGCAGGTGAAGCGCGTGATATTACCGGAGATGCGTTTGCGGTCTCTTTGGCTGAGGGTGCGGTGGCGCATCTGGCGGAGATCGACGAACTTATTTCTGCATTTGCACATAACTGGAGTCGTGATCGCTTATCCCGCGTCGCTCTGGCAATCCTGCGTTTGGCGATCTATGAGATGCAGTGGGTGGAGGATATCCCGGTCAGTGTTTCCATCAACGAGGCTGTTGAACTGGCAAAGCGCTACGGCGGCGAGGCGGATGCCACCTTTATCAACGGCGTGCTGGGCGGTATCGCGCGGCGCGGCGAGGCATAATATGACAAGATATTTGGGGCTGGATACCAGCAATTATACGACCTCCGTCGCAGCTTTGGAAGCTGAGACGGGGGCGCTTTGGCAAGTAAAACAACTTTTACCCGTCAAGGAAGGCGAACTTGGCCTGCGCCAAAGTGACGCGGTGTTTCACCACGTACGGCAGCTTCCGGAGCTGGTTGAACGCTTGGTGAGTGAGTGTGGCTCGCTGTTTTCGGTGTCGGCGGTCGGTGCTTCGGATCGCCCGTCTCAGGCAGAGGGCTCGTATATGCCCTGTTTTCTGTCGGGCGAAGGCGCGGCGCGCCAGCTGGCGGCTGTGCTGGGTGTGCCGATGTATCGGTTTTCGCACCAGCAGGGTCACGTGATGGCGGCCTTGTACGGTGCCGAGGCGTTAGAACTGAGGGAGCGTCCGTTTTTGGCGTTTCACGTATCCGGCGGCACTACCGACGCGTTGCTGGTTCGGCCGGATACGGAGGCTGTCATCCGTTGTGAGCGTGTGGCAGGCTCGCTGGATCTCAAAGCAGGACAGCTGATCGACCGTGTCGGCGGCATGCTGGGGCTGGCGTTTCCTGCCGGTCCGGCACTGGAGCAGCTGGCACAGCCGATCGAAGGTAAGACGCCCCGTCCGTCGATGGAGGGGACAAGCTGTCATTTGTCAGGCGTGGAAAACCAGTGTCGCAAGCTGCTCACAAACGGTGCATCACCGCAGGAGGTGGCACGATTCTGCTTGCTCAGCGTGTGTGGCGCGGTAGAGACGATGACCGAATGCCTGCTGCAGCAGTACGGCGATCTGCCGGTGGTGTACGCCGGTGGCGTAATGTCCAACGGTTACCTGCGCGAGGTGCTGTCGCGCCGTTTCGGCGGTCGATTCGCACCGCCTGCGTATTCCGCGGACAACGCAGCGGGAATTGCCGTGCTGACCTGCCTGAAGGCGGGAGGGGTGCTGCCATGACCGTGATCACCGTCAGCCAACTTAATCGCTACGTTAAATCTCTGCTGGAGGGCGATGCCAACCTGGCGTGCGTGATGCTCAGCGGCGAGATCAGCAATTTTGTCAATCACTATAAATCCGGGCATTGGTATCTGTCGCTCAAGGACGAAAACGCGCTGGTACGTGCGGTGATGTTCCGTTCGAGTGCCGCGCGGGTGCCGTTCGTGCCGGAAAACGGGATGAAGGTCATCGTACGTGCACGGGTGTCGCTGTATGAAAAGGATGGCTCGTTCCAGATCTATCTGGACGATATGCAGCCGGACGGTGCCGGCGCGCTGCAGGTAGCGTACGAACAGCTTAAGCGGCGTTTGGAAGAGGAAGGCCTGTTTGATGAAAGCCGCAAACGCCCGTTGCCTCCGTATCCGAAACGGGTGGGTGTCATCACCTCGGATACCGGCGCAGCGGTGCGGGATATATTCAACGTCCTGCGCAGACGCTATCCGTTGGCGGAGGTCGTGCTGATCCCGACCTTGGTACAGGGCGACAGCGCACCGGCACAGCTGTGTGCGGCGTTGCGGCAGTTTGAAGCGATGAAGGCCGTGGGTGATCCGCGTACTCCTGATGTGATCCTGATCGGTCGCGGCGGCGGCTCGTTGGAGGAGTTGTGGGCGTTTAACGATGAGCAACTGGCCCGTACCGTGGCGGCGGCTACCATTCCCATTATCTCCTGCGTGGGACATGAAACGGATTTTACCATTTGCGATTTTGTTGCCGATCTGCGTGCACCGACCCCGTCGGCGGCAGCGGAATTGGCAGTTCCCGATATTACCGAACTGCGTCAGCGTGTGGCGCTGCTCGGCGCGGCCGCCGGCAGAGCGGTAGGCAGTGGTTTGGTACAGCGGCAGCGCCGCCTGACCGAGCTGTCTGCCAAGCGTTGCTTATCCACGCCGCTGTACCCCGTGGAGGAGCGTGCGATGCGGCTTGACCGCGTGGTGCGGCGTTTCTCGGGCGCGGCACAGCGGGTGACTGCCAAGGCGGATACCCGATTGGCGACCGCCGCGGGCAAGCTGGATGCGCTCAGTCCGTTGCGTGTGCTGTCGCGCGGGTATGCGCTGGCAGGTAAGGGCGGGGCGGTGCTTCGCTCGGCGGCAGGGGTGCAGCCGGGAGACGATATTCAGCTTCGCCTGCACGACGGCGAGCTTGATTGCCGCGTTATGGCGGCTAAACCGATAAAGGAGACGTAAGCTATGGCTACCGAATGGACATTTGAGACTGCGATGGCGCGCCTGGAAGAGATTGTGGCGTTGCTGGAGGGCGGCAACTGCACGCCGGATGAGTCGCTGAAGCTGTTTGAAGAAGGAGCCCGGCTGACGGCGTTTTGTAACGAGTCGCTCAAGGCGGCGGAGCAGAAGATCACGCAGCTGACGTTGACGGCTGCCGGAGAGGGCGAATGAGATGGCACTGTATACCGAACGCTTGATGCGTCATCTGGACGCTGTGGAGCAGGCGATCACCGCAGCACTTCCGAAAGCGGAGGGGGACGAGGTCAGCGTAGCGCCGCTGATGGCGTATGCCTGTGAGGGTGGCGGCAAGCGGATCCGCCCGGTACTGCTCCTTGAGTTTTGTCATTTGTGTGGCGGCGATCCTCAAAAGGCGCTTCCGTTTGCGGCGGCGATCGAGATGATCCACTCGTATTCCTTGGTGCACGATGATCTGCCCTGCATGGATAACAGCCCGCTGCGTCGCGGCAAACCCTCGGTCCATGCCGCTTACGGCGAGACGATGGCGCTGCTTGCGGGTGACGCGCTGCTCAACCGCGCATTTGAGGCAATGCTGTCACCGCAGGTGGAGATCGCGCCCGATGCGGTGATCCGTGCGGCGTATGAGCTGGCGCATCGCGCCGGCATCCACGGTATGATCGGCGGCCAAGTACTGGATCTGGCCTGCGAGGGCAAGCGCATTGATCTGCCGACCCTGCAAACTTTGCAGGAGGGCAAGACGGCAGCGCTGCTGACGGCGGCGTGCCGTATGGGTGCTATTTTGGGCGGTGGCAGCGAGGAGCAGATCCGCCAAGCGGGTGAGTACGGCTATTATCTCGGCCTGTGCTTCCAGATCGTGGACGATATTTTGGACGTTACTTCCACCGCCGAGGAGCTGGGTAAGCCCGTCGGCAGTGATGATGAGAATGAAAAGAGTACCTATGTGTCTTTGCTCGGGTTGGAGGAGGCTCGGCGCCGCGCCGCAGACTACACCCGACAGGCAACGGAATCGCTGACAGCGTTTTCCGAGGAACGTACCGATCTGTGTGCGCTGGCAGAAGCACTGTTGGTACGTTCGCATTGATCTGACACAGCGAGGAGGAATGGCAACGATGCCCGAGTCGATCCTGTCCGGCATTCAGTCGCCGGATGATGTTAAGCGCCTGTCGCGCGAAGAATTGGAGCCGCTATGCGAGGAATTGCGGCAGACCATTGTGAATACCGTATCGGCGAACGGCGGACACCTGTCGTCCAATCTGGGCGTGGTGGAGCTGACCGTTGCGCTGCATCGCCAGTTTACCGCGCCGGGGGATAAGATCATCTGGGACGTAGGGCATCAGTGCTATGCTCACAAGCTGCTGACCGGCCGTCGGGATCAGTTTTCGACCCTGCGGAAGACCGGCGGCATTTCCGGATTTCCCCGTCCTTCGGAAAGTGAGTACGATACCTTCGTCGCGGGGCACAGCAGCACCTCGATCTCGGCGGCAAACGGCGTGGCAAAGGCCAAGGCGTTGACGGGTGATCCGGGGTATGTAGTCGCGGTGGTCGGCGATGGCGCGATGACCGGTGGTTTGGCATACGAGGGCTTGTGTAACGCGGGCCGCAGTCACGACCGCTTGATCGTCATTCTGAACGACAACCGTATGTCCATCAACCAAAGTGTCGGGTTTATGGCGCGGCATTTATCGCGCCTGCGCTTGCAGCCCCGCTATGTCAAAACGAAAACGAATTTTGGTAACGGCATTGCCCGTATTCCGTTGATCGGTAAGCCGTTGCATCGTCTGATGCTGCGTGCCAAAAGCCGTCTGAAAAATTGGATGTATCACGGCAGCTCGTTATTCGAGGAAATGGGCTACTATTATCTCGGTCCTGTGGACGGTCACAACCTGCGTGATCTTATTCGTGCTTTGCAGACCGCCAAAAATATTGCGCGTCCCGTGCTGCTGCACGTGGAGACCGTTAAGGGCTACGGCTATCAGCCGGCGCTGGATAATCCTGACGTGTATCACGGCATTTCGCGGTTTGACGTGGAAAGCGGTGCGCCGCAGGCGGGCAAACCCGGTTTTTCGCAGGCGGCGGGAGACTGTCTCTGCCGGTTGGCGGAGCAGGATAAGCGCATCTGCACCGTTACCGCGGCGATGACCGGTGGTACGGGACTGGCTGCGTTTGCCGAGCGATATCCCAAGCGCTGCTTTGACGTCGGTATTGCGGAGGAACACGCCGTGACCTTTGCGTCGGGTCTTGCGGTTGGAGGTGCGTTGCCGGTATTTGCCGTGTATTCCACCTTTCTGCAGCGTACCTATGATCAATTGTTGAACGATACGGCGATCATGAACAATCATATCGTGCTGGCGATCGACCGCGCCGGCATCGTACCGGATGACGGTGAAACGCATCAGGGTGTTTATGACGTGCCGTTTTTATCTACTATTCCGAACACCACCGTCCTGGCACCGTCCACCTATGCGGTGCTGGAACTGACGCTTAAGCAGGCGATCTACGAAACGCCCGGTATTGCGGCGGTGCGGTATCCCAAGGGGTGTGAGCCGCAGTCGCTTACTACCTATCAGCCGGACGGTCAGCCGTTTACGCTCTTTCGCGATCCGCTGGCAAGCACGCTGGTCATTACCTACGGCCGCCTGTTTGGAAACGCCTTGCAGGCCGCCAAGCGGCTGCGTGCCAAGCATCCTGTTTCCATTCTCAAACTGACGCGTATCCATCCCATTCCGGAGGAGGTACTGTCCATCGCCGCAGCGTATCCGCGTGTGATCTTCTTTGAGGAAGGTGCCCGCGCCGGTGGCGTGGCTCAGCAGCTCGGTGCCGCTCTTCTGGATCTTCGTTACGACGGTGTGTATGATCCTGTGGCGATCGATACGATCGTTCCGCACTGCTCGGTGGAGGATGGTCTCAAACTGACCGGCCTTGATGTAGACGGTATGGTGCGCCGCATCTTCGGGGAGGCGACGGGACGTGCCGAGTGAACAACGCCTCGATGCGTACCTGGTAGCACAGGGGTTGGCGACCGGCCGTGATAAAGCGTGTGAGCGCATCCGCGCGGGCGAGGTTTCGGTCAACGGCAAAACGGTGTACAAACCGGCGTACCGTTTGTCGGCGGAGGACGCAGTTTCCTGTGAGGTACAAGCGGACGCCTATGTCGGTCGTGGTGGATTGAAGCTGGAACACGCTTTGAAGATGACGACACCCTTGTCTATGGGTTGTACGGCCATGGATGTCGGTGCTTCCACCGGTGGCTTTACCGAATGTCTGTTACGCAACGGTGCGTCGAAGGTCTATGCCATCGACGTCGGACACGGGCAGTTGCATCCGTCGCTGTGTGCGGATGCGCGTGTTACGGATCTGTCGGGAACCGATATTCGGCGGCAGCAGGAACTGCTGACTCACATTGCACCGTGCTCGGTGGATGTGCTGACGATGGACGTGTCCTTTATTTCGTTAAAAAGCGCGTTGCCGTCAGTGTTTGCGTTTTTGAAGGACGGTGCGCGGCTGTTTGTGCTGATCAAGCCTCAATTTGAAGCGGGACGTGCCGATATCGGCAAAAACGGCATCGTCCGCGATCGTCGTGTGCATTGTCGGATACTGCGTGAGCTGTGCGATTTCTTTGTAGAGCAGGGCTGCTCGGTGGAAACGCTGGCTGCCTCACCGATCACCGGCGGTGCCGGTCGGCAAAGCGGTAACATTGAATATTTGGCACTTCTTCACTATAAAACGGGAATCACCGTCCTTCCGGATATTCGGGAGCTGGTGGAGAAGAGCTTTGACAGCTTGTCTTAAAGGAGGTGGCGGGATGAAGCTCGCCGTGATCCCCAATTACCAAATCAACGAGTGTGCTGCGGCGCTGGAACGCGTTTGTGAGGCGTTGCGTGCGCGGTCGATCGACTACCTCGTGCCGCAGGATACGGTGTTTCCGCCGAGTGACCTGGAGGCGTGTCTTTCGTCGTGTGACGCAGCGATTGCCCTTGGCGGCGACGGTACGATCCTGCATTGTGCCAAGCGCGCGGCGGCGTTTGACAAGCCGGTGCTGGGCATCAACAGCGGCCGACTCGGGTTTATGGCCGGTTTGGAGCTAAATGAACTGGATGAGCTTGATCGGTTGTTGAGCGGTGATTATACCGTAGAGCGTCGGATGCTGCTGGACGTTTCTGTCAGTGGTGCTGACGGCGAGGTACAGTGCCGCGCTTTAAATGAAGCCGTGGTTTCCCGCGGGGCTTTGTCGCGTATGATCGAGGTGACAGTACAAAACGGTGGATCACCCGTCGCGGCATATCAGGCAGACGGTGTGATCGTGGCGACCCCGACCGGGTCGACGGCGTATTCGCTGTCGGCAGGCGGCCCGATGGTGGACCCGTCGCTCAACTGCCTGTTACTTACTCCGATCTGTCCTCATTCACTGCATACACGACCGTACCTGTTCCACGAAAATGCGGAACTGGTGCTGACTACCGATCACCGCCCCGATGTAACGGTGTTTGTTACGGTGGACGGCGAGGAGGCAATTCCGGTGCCGGAGGACGGTGTGGTGCGCATTAAGCGTTCAGCGACCCAAGCGACCTTGATCCGTTTGAAGGAACGGTCGTTTTATGAGATCCTGGATCAAAAACTACTGAACGGAAAGGGATAATGATATGAAATCCAAACGACAAGCCTGTATTCTGGAGATCATTCGCACCCGACGCATCGAAACGCAGGATGAGCTTATCGGTGCATTGGAGAAAAGCGGGTTTCAGGTCACGCAGGCAACCGTTTCACGCGATATCAAAGAGCTGCGTCTGGTCAAAACGCTGGACAACAACGGCGTGTATCACTATACGGTAGCGACTTCGGAAAAGGTACATATCTCGTCCCGTTTTAATTCCATTTTCCAGGATGCGGTGCGCAGTGTGGAGCCTGCCTGCAACCTGGTGGTCGTCAAATGCATCGCCGGTATGGCGCAGGCGGCGTGTGCCGCGATGGACTCACTGCATTGGGAGACGCTCATCGGTACGCTGGCGGGTGAGGATACCTTCGTGTGTATCACCAAATCCGAGGCGGATGCCGTGGCGTTGGCGGAGGAACTGAAAAAGCTGCAGCGTCCGGAATAACACGAGCGAGAGAGGGAAACAGCCATGCTGGACTGTTTGTACATCGAGAATATTGCCGTGATCGAGCGTGCCGAGATCCGCTTTCATACCGGGTTTTCGGTGCTGACGGGTGAGACCGGTGCAGGTAAATCCATCATCATTGATGCGATCAACGCCATGCTGAGCGAGCGCACCAGCCGCGATCTCGTACGTACCGGCAGCGATACGGCGCGCGTGACCGCACTGTTTACCGATCTGTCCGCTACGGCGGCGGAGCAGTTGGCGCAGCTTGGTTTCGCACCGGATGAGGACGGCAACGTGCTGATCGCGCGCACCATTGCGGCGGAGGGGAAGAGCACCTGTGCCGTCAACGGTCGCCCCGCGACGGCGGCGCTGCTTCGCGAGATCGGCAAGTCGTTGATCGACCTGCACGGTCAACACGAGAATCAGTTGCTGCTGTCGGCAGATCAGCATTTGGCGTATCTGGATCGGTTCGGCGAACTGGCGGAAATGCGCGAGGCATACGCGGCGGTGTACCGTGAGTGGTGCCGCGTCAAGCGCGAGCTGTCGAGCGCCGATATGGATGAACTGGAAAAGGAACGGCGGCTGGATCTGTTGCGGTATCAAATCGACGAGATCGAAGCCGCACAGTTGAAGGTAGGCGAGGAAGAGGACCTGCAGGCGCGGCGTACGCTGTACCGCAACGCGGAAAAGGTCGCGGGACAGATGAACAAGACCGAAGCCTTGCTGTTTGGTGACGAAGAGAGCGACGGTGCCGTATCGCTGGCACAACAGGCGGTGGCTGCCGCCGCAGCGGCGGCGCGGTATCTGGAGCAGGCAGAAGCGCCTGCCGAGCGCTTGCAAGCGGCTTTGTACGAGCTGCAGGATGCCGCCGAGGAACTGCGCTCGGTGTCGGAACTGCTGGATTTTGACCCGCGCGAGCGTGATGAAGCCGAGGAGCGGTGGGAGGTTATCCGCCGCCTGACCTCAAAATACGGTGCCACGACCGAAGCAGTGCTGGAATTTCTTGAGAAGGCACGGGCAGAATTGCAGCAGATCGAATTTTCAGACGAGCGCATTCAGCGTCTTACTGCCGAGGAACAGCGGCTGTATAAGCAGTTGGAGCAGGCGGCGGCACGGCTGACGGATAAGCGTCAGGAGACTGCCCGGCGGTTTGCGGCGGCGGTCAAGGAGCAGCTGACCTTCCTGGATATGCCGAATGTGTCGCTGGTAATTGACCGCCAGAGCGTAGGGTACAGTGCGACGGGCGCGGATCGGATCGAATTTCTGATGTCGGCGAACGTAGGTGAACCACCCAAGCCGATCACGCGTATCGCCTCGGGCGGTGAACTGTCCCGCATTATGCTGGCGATCAAGTCGGTGCTGGCGGATGCAGACGAGATCGACACATTGATCTTCGACGAGATCGATACCGGTATCAGCGGCCGCGCGGCACAAAAGGTGGGAAACCGCCTGCGCCGTACCGCGGACAGCGTGCTTGCCGACCGTCACCGTCAGGTGCTGTGCGTAACCCATTTGGCACAGATCGCCGCACAGGCACAGCACCACTATCTGATTGAAAAATCCGTGCGCGACGGGCGCACGTTCACGGACGTTACCCCGTTGTCCGCCGAGCAGCGCGAACAGGAACTTGCGCGTATCATCGGCGGTGAGGTGACCGTCGCCAATCTGCAGGCGGCGCGGGAAATGCTGGGGAATTGAGGAAAGGCAGGGAGTTTCACTATGAATGCCAAGCTTTGCAACGCCGATACCGACTTTTTGTTCGATGCGATCCTGCAGCTTCGGGATCGCGACGAATGCTATAAGTTTTTTGAGGATCTCTGCACTGTGCAGGAACTCAAGGCGCTGTCGCAACGCATCGCCGTGGCGAAGATGCTGGACGACAAGTGCGTATATACCGACATTGAAGCGCGCACCGGCGCGTCCACCGCGACCATCAGCCGCGTCAACCGTTCGCTGATGTACGGCTGCGACGCGTACCGTATGGTGTTTGACCGTATGAACGAGAAGAAGGACGAGGCATGAGCGGGTATCAGGAGTTTTCGGAGTTCTACGACCTGCTGATGCAGAATGTGGATTATGCCGCCCGTGCGGACTATCTGCTGTCGCTGTTTGAAAAGCATGGCAGCAAGCCTGCGTCGGTGCTGGACATTGCCTGCGGTTCGGGCAACCTGTGTGCAGAGCTGGTACGCCGTGGCGTGGATACGGTGGGCGTGGACGCGTCGGAGGCGATGCTTGCCAAGGCGGTCGAAAAGCTGCCCGAAGCACTGTGGCTGTGTCAGGATATGCGGGAAATGGATCTTTATGGTACAGTAGACGGTGCGGTGTGCATTCTGGACAGCCTTAATCATCTGTGCCGCACTGCGGATATAGCGCAGGTGTTTCGCCGCACACGGCTGTTTGTGGAGCCGGGTGGATTGTTTATTTTTGATGTCAACACGCCCTACAAGCACCGTGAGGTGCTGGCGGATCGTTCGTTTGTGGTGGAGGAAGAGGGCGTGCTCTGCGTTTGGCGCAACCGTTACCTGCCGCACAGCGGCGAGGTGGCGATGCTGCTGGACTTTTTTGTAGAGGATGAGGACGGCCGCTACGAGCGGTATTGGGATACGGTGCGGGAGCGCGCCTATTCCGAGCGTACTCTGCGGCGGTTGCTTGCTGAGACCGGCTGGGAAACGCTGGCGGTGTACGAGGATATGACGGAAGAGATGCCGACAGCGGAGTGCCAACGGATGGTATTTGTGGCGCGCAGTACGCGCACAGTGGCAGAGGCTTCGGGAAAAATTGAGTGATACAACAAAGGAGATCGGCATAGACTATGAGCAAGGCGATGCGGTGTTTGACAAGCGATGCAACGGTGGTGGCTGTGGCGCTGGACGCGACGGAGATGGTGGCGCGCGCGGAGCAGATCCACCACACCTCGGCGGTGGTTACGGCGGCGCTCGGTCGTTTGCTGACCGCAGCTTCGCTGATGGGTATCATGCTGAAAAACACCGAGGATTCCGTAACGCTGAAAGTCAACGGCGGCGGCCCTGTGGGTCAGCTTATCACGGTGGCGGACGGCAGGGGACACGCGCGCGGTTATGCACAGAATCCCGTGGTGGAGATCCCGCTCAAACCGAACGGCAAACTGGATGTCAGCGGTGCGGTGGGAACCGACGGTCTGCTGTATGTGTTGCGCGATACCGGTGCGACCGAGCCGTATGTCGGTTGCATCCCACTGGTGTCGGGCGAGCTTGCCGAGGATATTACGTCCTACTACGCCACCAGTGAGCAGGTGCCGACGGTGTGCGCGCTCGGTGTGTTGGTCAATCCCGATCTGACGGTGCGTGCCGCAGGTGGGCTGCTGATTCAGCTGCTGCCGTTTTGTCCCGACGAGGTCATCGACCGTCTTGAGCAGAATATTGCCAAGCTGCGGCCCATGACCGAGATGCTGGATGAGGGGATGAGCATCGAGGATATTCTCCGCTGTGCGCTGGACGGTTTTGACTTTGACGTGGTGGATAGCTTTGATCCCGAGTATCGTTGTGCCTGCTCACCGGAGAAGGTTAGTGGTGCGCTGCACGCGATGTCGGATGAAGAGCTTCGCTCGCTGCCGGACGAGAATGACCGTGTGGAAGTGACCTGCAGTTTTTGCGATCGGGTGTATCACTTCACCGGAGCGGATATGGAGCGTATGAT
>JAGBFF010000086.1 GCA_017936615.1 Clostridia bacterium
GAATCTGCGTAACCGTATGCTGTATCACGGTGACACGCCGATCGAACTGACGCAGGTCGAATTTCAGATCATGGAATATTTTATGACACATTCCGGCGATCTGCTCAGCCGTTCTGAAATTTTGGCTCGCGTCTGGGGTGAGGATCATTACGGCGAGGATAAGATCGTCGATGTCAATATCCGTCGTCTCCGTATGAAGGTAGAGCTTGACCCCTCCGAGCCGCAGCACATTTTGACTGCTTGGGGTAAAGGATATCAGTGGAAGCCCTGAACACCTCACGAAAGAAGTGACAGCTAATGCTTTTTAAAAAAGTTACACGGCGCTGGCTTGTCAACGGCTTGGGCGTCGTTGCTGTGTTGCTGTTGATCCTGGAGATCGTGGCGGCGTTTGTCATTCGTGGGTATTATTACGAGCAAGCGGAACACAGCCTCTACACACGTGCGCGTTCCTTTTCGGATATGCTGAGTACGTATGCCAATCAGGACGGTTGGGATTTTGTCGGCAGTGCGCGCGACTATATGGAAGCGTTTCCGGATAAGGAGAAGATGGAGTTTCAGATTCTGAATGCCAAAGGTGGTGTTCTGGCGAGTTCCACCGGCTTTCTTCCTGAAATGGCTGCGCCTGAGGATTATCGCGAGGCAATGCAGGTATATCTTAACAGCACCGATGAACCGAAGGGTGTTTGGATCGGCGAAAGTGCAAGCGGACAAAAGGTTCTCGCGTTGACGCTGATCATCGCAGGGGATGACGGCACGGTTCACGGTGCGATCCGTTACTTGGTTGCCCTCGATAAGGTGGATACTCAGATCACGGTGCTGATCTCTATCATGATCGCGTTCGGCTTGGCAGTCATCTTTTTTGCTATGCTGTCGAGTGCGTATTTTGTCAGCAGTATTCTGCGCCCACTGTCCGAGATCGGTGCCACTGCTAAAAAGATCGCGCAGGGTGACTATTCCTGCCGCATTGAAAAGCGCAATAACGATGAGATCGGCGAGCTGTGCGACACCATCAACTATATGGCGTCCGAGATCGAAAGTGCAGGCGAGCTGCAAAACGACTTTATCTCGTCCATTTCTCACGAATTGCGCACACCGCTGACAGCGATTAAAGGCTGGAGTGAGACCTTGCGCGATGAGTCGATGCGTGACGAGGAACTGTTAAACAAGGGCTTGGCGGTTATCAGCAGCGAGGCGGAGCGGTTGTCCGGTATGGTGGAAGAACTGTTGGATTTCTCGCGCATCCGTCAGATCAAGGAGACGATTCCGCAGGAGCAGCTGGACGTGTTCGCCGAGGTACAAGAGGCGGTATTCCTGTTCCGTGAACGCGCACAGAGCGAAGGGATCTCGCTGCAGTGTATCGAGCAGGAAAAGCTACCGCCGGTCTTGGGTGACCGTGATCGCCTGCGTCAGGTGTTTGTCAACATTATTGATAATGCGCTGAA
Source organism: Clostridia bacterium (assembly GCA_017936615.1). Lineage (GTDB taxonomy): Bacteria > Bacillota > Clostridia > Oscillospirales > Acutalibacteraceae > RGIG3009. The sequence goes on from JAGBFF010000086.1 coordinate 1,443, forward strand.
ATATGCGCGTGCGGAAAACGGTATGGTCCGTGTGGACGCGGCAACCGTTCCGGATGGTGTCCAGATCGTTTTCAGCGATAACGGTATCGGCATTTCCGAGAAGGATCTGTCGAAAGTTAAGCAGAAGTTTTACCGTGCCAACAACCAGAAACCCGGTTCGGGTATCGGGTTGGCTGTGGCAGAGGAGATTATCCAGGCACACGGTGGTACACTGGAACTGGAAAGCACCGAGGGACAGGGAACGGTCGTCACCGTGACCCTGCCATCAATCAAGGAGGAACCCCATGAGTAAAAAAATACGCCCCGCTGCGTGTCCGGCAGCGATCAAGGCGTCCATTGGCGGACAAGCCTTGATCGAAGGTATTATGATGCGTGGCCCGAAAAAGACGGTCATGGCAGTGCGGCACGTCTCCGGTGAGATCGTCACCGAGGAATGTACCGTCGCACAGCAAGGTGAGCGCCCGCGTTTTTGGAAAATGCCGCTGTTTCGCGGTATGTACGGTATGGTGGAATCTCTTCGTATCGGTTATAAATGCCTGATGCGCTCTGCAGAATTGGCGGGACTTGAGGAGGAGACCAAGGAGGTCGCCAAGGACGAGAAGTCGCAGAAGCTGTTGATGAGCGTACTGATGGTGATCAGTACCGTACTGGGTGTCGTGCTGGCGTTGGGGTTGTTTATGTACCTGCCGTCGCTGTTGTATAAGTGGTTGGCAGGTGCGATCGACGGTGCAACGGGGAATACCTTCTGGGCCGACAGCGCTGTTTTGCGCGGCGTATTCGAGGGGATCCTGCGCTTGGTGCTGTTTCTTCTGTACCTGATCGCCGTCACGATGATGAAGGATATCCGCCGCGTATTTATGTACCACGGTGCCGAGCATAAGACGATCTTCTGCTATGAGCACGGGGAGGAACTGACGGTGGAAAATATCCGCCGCCAAAGCCGTTTTCATCCTCGTTGCGGCACGTCGTTTTTAGTGCTTACATTGCTTATCGGTATGATCGTTTCGATCTGTATCCAGATCAAAACCGTGTGGCTGCGCGTAGTGATCAAGCTCGCGCTGTTGCCGCTGACAGTGGGTGTGGGCTATGAGCTGATCAAGCTGGCCGGTCGTAAAGACAATCGCTTCACCCGCATCATTTCTGCACCGGGACTGTGGATTCAGCGGCTGACCACCAAAGAGCCGGACGACTCCATGATCGAGTGCGCGATCGCCGCGTTTGTGCCGGTCATTCCGGAAGAAGAAACGCAGGAAGAAGTAACGAACAATGACGGTAACTGAATTGTGCAGCATCGTTGAAAAGCGCTTGGAAGCGGGTGGGTGTGACTCGCCCGCTTTTGATGCGTGTTGCCTCCTGGAGGATATCGGCGGTCTGGGGCGTGGTGCGGTGACACAGCGCGGTAATGCGGTACTGTCGACTGAAACCTGTGAGCGTGTCTTATCTGCTGCTGATCGTCGTGCCGCCGGTGAACCGCTGCAATATCTGCTCGGAACGTGGGATTTCCTGTCTCTGACGCTGGAAGTGGGGGAAGGCGTACTGATTCCGCGTCCCGAAACCGAATTGCTTTGTGAGCTGGCAGCCGGGCGCCTGAAAACGGTGTCCGCTCCGCGCGTCTTGGATCTGTGTGCCGGCAGCGGCTGCGTTGGGCTGGGAATCGCGTCACTTTGTCCCGCTGTGACGGTCACAGCAGTGGAAAAGTCGCCGGACGCCTTTGCCTACCTGAAGCGGAATGTCTCTCGGTATCCGCAATTTTCGCTAACTCCGGTACGCGCTGATGTGCTGACCGATTATGCCGCATTTTCCGAACTGTTTGACGCGATCGTGTCAAATCCGCCGTATATCCCTGCCGCCGATCTTCCCGCGCTCCAGCGCGAGGTGCAGCACGAGCCGCGTATGGCACTGGACGGTGGGGAGGACGGCCTGTGCTTTTACCGTGTTATTGCTGAGCACTGGACAAAGTGTTTGTGCCCCGGTGGTTTTGTCGCGGTCGAGATCGGGATCGGACAGGAAGTGGACGTGATGCGCCTGTTTCAAAAAGCCGGACTGCGTGATGTCGGTTTTCTCCGCGATTACGCGGATATTCCCCGCGTGGTATACGCCCGGCGCGCATAAGCATACAGTTTTTTGAAAATATACTTGCATTTATACACGGTGCATTGTATAATATGGGTAACCAATCCAGAATTTGAGGAGGTAATTCATTATGAAAAAGTTTTTGGCATTGCTTTTGGCAGTAGTTATGGTGTTCTCCTTCGCTGCTTGCGGTGGCAAATCCGGCACGGTAAAGGTGGTCGAGATCGACTTGACCGATGAGCTCTACGCTTTCGGTGTTGACAAGGATCAGCCTGAACTGCTCGAGGACGTCAATGCGTTCATCAAGAAGATCATGGAGAATGGCAAGTTCGACGAGATCTGCAACAAGTATTTCGGCGACGGTACGCCCACGCCCGTCACCTCTGCTGAACAGGATGACAGCAAGGATCAGTTGGTCGTCGTGACCAACGCTGAGTTTGCTCCGTTTGAGTACAAGGATGGCGATAAGTACCTCGGCATTGATATGGAGATTGCAGACCTGTTGGCCAAGGAACTGGGCAAGGAGCTGGTTATCCTGAACGTGGACTTCGATGCGGTTTGCCTGCATGTTGGCCAGAAAAAGGCTGATATCGCCATGGCGGGTCTGACCATTTCGGAAGACAGAAAAGAGCACGTGACCTTCACGGATTCCTATTACACCGCTTCTCAGCGCATCATCGTCAAGGAAGACGATGAGACCTTTAAGGATTGCAAGACGGTGGAAGATGTCGAAAAGATCCTGAACGGCTTTGACAAGGACACGAAGGTCGGCGTCCAGAACGGCACCACCGGTGAGATTTACTGCAAGGGCGACAAAGAGTGGGAGTTTGACGGTTACGCAATGGATGTCAAGGGCTACAAGAACGGTGCTTTGGCCGTGCAGGATATGCTCAACGGCAACCTCGATCTGGTCATCATCGACGCAGCGCCTGCAGCGCGTATCGCGGCTTCTTTTAACGAGAAGGCGTAAGTACATCCACAATAAAGCAGATACTTCACCGGCAACGGTGAAGTATTTGTTTGTATAAAGGATTGATCTCATGGGAAATTTTGATAAAAAGCTGGAAGCCTTCTGGGAAAGCTTTATTGATCACGGTGCCTACCGTGAAGTTTTGGAAGGTTTGCAAAACACTGTGCTCATTGCGATTATGGGTCTCATCATCGGTACGTTGATCGGTACGTTGATCGCTGCCGTCCGTGTGATGCCGAAGTATCGTGTGATGCCACGTGTACTGGACAAGGTGTGCGGTGTGTACGTATCCTTCTTCCGCGGCACACCGATCGTGGTACAGCTGTTGCTGTTTTACTACGTTTTGCTGCCTGCGATGGGAGTACAGATCGACTCGCTGACGGTGTCCATTGTGGTGTTTGGTATGAACAGCGGTGCGTACATATCCGAGATTATGCGCGGCGGTATTCTGTCGGTTGATGCCGGTCAGATGGAGGGTGGCCGCGCGATGGGCCTGAGCTTCTCGGCGACGATGCTGAAGATCGTTATTCCGCAGGCGGTGAAGAATATTCTGCCGACCATGGGTAATGAGTTTATCACGCTGATCAAAGAGACCTCGGTCGTCAGCTTTGTCGGTGCACTCGACCTGTATAAGGCGTTTAATAGCATCGGTACAAGCAACTACGAATGGATGGTTCCGTTCCTGGCAATGGCGCTTATCTATATCGTGCTGGTTATGCTGATTACCCTGGCCATCAAGCTTTTGGAAAGGAGATTGAGGAAAAGTGATAGAAGTATGTAATCTCCACAAAAGCTTTGGTGACCTGCAGGTGCTCAAGGGCATTGATCTGAAGATCGAGCAGGGCGAGGTCGTCGTGCTGATTGGTCCCTCCGGCTCCGGTAAAAGTACATTGCTTCGCTGCCTCAACTGTATGGAGGATCCCACCTCCGGTCAGGTGCTGTTCCACGGTGTTGATCTGACCGACCTGAGTGTGGACATCAATGTCCACCGCCAGAAGATGTGCATGGTGTTTCAGCACTTCAACTTATTTAACAACAAGACGGTGCTGCAAAACCTGACGATGGCACCCATCTACGTAGCGAAAAAGAAGTCGCGCAAGGCCAAATGGTTGAAGTTGCGGAAAAAGCCTTACAACGAGGCTGACCTCCGTACGTCCAAAGAGATCCGCTCCGAGGCGGAGGAAGCAGCGTTCGTGTTGCTGGATAAGGTCGGCTTGCGTGATAAGGCGGACGAGTATCCCTCAAAGCTGTCCGGTGGTCAGAAGCAGCGTGTGGCGATCGTTCGTGCGCTGGCGATGAATCCGGATGTGATGCTGTTCGACGAGCCTACCTCGGCACTTGATCCCGAGATGGTGGGCGAGGTACTGGAGGTTATGCGCGAACTGGCACGCGATGGTATGACGATGGTCATCGTCACCCACGAAATGGGCTTTGCCCGTGAGGTGGGTACGCGTGTGCTGTTTCTGAATGACGGTGTGATCTGTGAGCAGGGAACACCGGATCAGGTATTTGGTAATCCGCAGCATCCGCGCACCAAGGAATTCCTTTCCAAGGTTCTGTGATATGCCGAAAACGGGGAATGTTGTCGAACATTCCCCGTTTTTTCTTTGCAAAACCCCTTGACACCGTCGCGCGAAGTGTGGTATACTCTAACTGTCCTCAAGAGACAACATATCGCGGGATGGAGCAGGGGTAGCTCGTCGGGCTCATAACCCGAAGGTCGGTGGTTCAAATCCATCTCCCGCAACCAGTTA
>JAGBFF010000087.1 GCA_017936615.1 Clostridia bacterium
ATCTATGACACCATGCAGTTTATCAAGTGTGACGTTTCCACCATCTGTATCGGTATGGCGGCAAGTATGGGTTCCTTCCTGTTGGCTGCCGGTGCCAAGGGTAAGCGTCTGGCGCTGCCCAACAGTGAGATCATGATCCATCAGCCGCTTGGTGGTGCCAAGGGTCAGGCCAGCGACATCAAGATTCAGGCGGAGCATATTCTGTTTATCCGTAATCGGATGAACACCCTACTTGCCCAAATGACGGGTCAGCCGTTGAAGACCATCGAAAAAGACACCGATCGCGACAACTGGATGACGGCAGAGGATGCCGTGAAATACGGTTTGATCGACAAGGTCATTGAAAAGCGCGCTTGATCGGATCTATCATTCTAACCACAGAGAGGATATGACACATGCCGAAGAACGATGAAACTCGAGCGATTTGCTGTTCCTTTTGCGGTAAGGCGCAGGATGAGGTTTACCGTCTGATTGCGGGCCCCGGTGTTTATATCTGTAACGAATGCATTGAGCTGTGCATGGATATTCTGGAGGACGGTGCGCAGTTTTCAAACAGACGTTCTCTGGACGGTGAGGCGTCGTTTACACTGCCGACCCCCAAGGAGATCAAAAAATCGTTGGATGAGTATGTGATCGGGCAGGATGCCGCCAAGGTGGCACTGTCGGTAGCGGTGTATAATCACTACAAGCGTATTTTCATGCAGCAAGAGAGCGACGTGGAAATCGGCAAAAGCAACGTGCTGTTGCTGGGCCCCACCGGTGTCGGTAAGACAGCACTGGCTCAAACGCTGGCCAAAACGCTGAACGTGCCGTTTGCGATCGCAGACGCTACCACACTGACCGAAGCCGGCTACGTCGGTGAGGACGTGGAGAATATCCTGCTTCGTCTGATTCAGGCGGCGGAGGGGAACGTGGAACGTGCCCAGCGCGGTATCATCTACGTTGATGAGATTGACAAGGTCGCCCGTCGCAGCGAGAATCCTTCCATCACGCGCGACGTCAGCGGCGAGGGCGTGCAGCAGGCGCTGCTGAAGATTTTGGAAGGGACGGTTTCCAACGTTCCTCCGAACGGTGGGCGCAAGCATCCGCAGCAGGAGTTTATTCAGATCGATACCAGCAACATTCTGTTTATTCTTGGCGGCGCGTTTGACGGCATCGAAAAGATCGTCGAAAAGCGTGTGTCGTCCGGTGCGATGGGTTTCGGAAACGAGGTCAAATCCAAGAAGGATCTGGACCAGGGCGAAATGTATCGTCAGGTCGTGCCGCAGGATCTGATCAAGTACGGTCTGATCCCCGAGTTGGTCGGTCGTATGCCGGTCATTACCGCGTTGCAGCCGTTGGATGTGGATGCACTCATTCAGATCCTTAGTAAGCCGCGCAACGCGCTGCTGAAGCAGTACACCAGCCTCTTGAAAATGGATGGTGTGGAGCTTGTGTTTGAGGAAGATGCGCTGGCAGCTGTCGCCGAGGAAACGTTAAAGCGCAATACCGGTGCGCGCGGTTTGCGTTCGGTGATGGAGGAACTGCTGACCGAGCTGATGTTCGCACTTCCTACCGACTATACGGTAGAAAAGGTCGTCATCACGCGTGATTGTGTGGTAAACGGTGCTTTGCCTGAAATGGTGAAAAACCCGGAAAAGAAGCCTACACGTATTAAAACGCCGGGCAAAAAAGCGCCCAGACGTAAGGTGACGGCATAACAATTGATGATGAAGGTCAGCAGTCGACCGCAGGAATGCGCCCGGTTGCTGACTTTTCGCGCATTGTATCGCGGCTGTATCGGCAGCCGCTCGCGTTCAGCGATGGTGCTGAAAAACACAGGAGTGAACATACATGAAATCGTTACAAAAGCGGATATCCCGCGTATCCACCTTGCCGCTGCTGGCGTTGCGTGGGCTGGTGGTATTTCCGCAGACCTCCGTCACCTTTGACGTGGGTCGTGAGAAATCTATAGCCGCCCTGCAGGAGGCTATGGCAGCGGATCAGTGCTTGTTTTTGGTATCGCAAAAGGATATCGGTGTTGAAGATCCGACGATCGAACAATTACATAAGACCGGTGTGGTGGTGCGTATCAGTCAGGTGTTGCATATGCCTTCCAACAGCCTCCGTGTGATGGTGGAAGCGCAGTACCGCGCGCGTATTCGCACCGTTATCCAAAACGAACCGGTGTGCATGGTCGAGGTAAAGGAGTCTCAGCCGCGTCTGTTGGCGGATGCAGCGGCGAATGCTGCGTACCGTCGGGAATGTCTGACGTATTTTGAACGCTACGCTGCGTTGTCGGGCGAGATCGACGAGGATTCGCGCCGCGCTATTGCTGCGATTAAGGATACGGCGCTGCTGGTAGATCGTATCACTGACCGTTTGCCCGCACCCGCCGAAGAAAAGCAGCCGATTTTGGATGCGCTGGTGCTGGAGACGCGTTTGCAGACGCTCCTAAAACTGTTGGCCTCCGAGGTGGAGATCCTGGAACTGGAGCGCGGTATCGAAAAGCGTGTTCAGACGGCGATTGATAAAAATCAACGCGACTACTACTTGCACGAGCAGATGAAGGTGATCGCCTCGGAGTTGGGTGAGGAAGACGATCCGATGGGGGAGGCGGAGGAGCTCCGCCGTGCCGTGCGGGAGCGTCATTTGCCTGATGACGTGGAGCAAAAGCTGCTCAAGGAGTGCGACAAGCTCTCAAAAATGCCGTTCGGCTCGCACGAGGCAACGGTGGTGCGTCTTTACCTCGACACCTGTTTGAGTTTGCCGTGGGGCCAATTTTCCAAGGAACGTCTCGATCTGGAGGCGGCAAGTCGCGTGTTAGAACGGGATCACTACGGTCTCAAAAAGGTTAAGGAACGTATTTTAGAATTGTTGGCGGTGCGCTGCCTGACCGGTGGGACGAAAGGGCAGGTCATCTGTTTGGTCGGTCCTCCCGGCGTTGGTAAGACATCAATTGCTAAATCGGTCGCTGAGGCCCTTGGTCGCGCTTACGTGCGCGTTTCGCTCGGCGGGGTACGTGATGAGGCGGAGATCCGCGGTCATCGCCGTACGTATATCGGGTCCAAAGCGGGGCGTATCATCGAGGCGTTGATTCAGGCGAAAACCTCCAATCCGGTCGTGTTGCTGGATGAGATCGATAAGCTGGCATCAAGCCACAACGGCGATCCTTCCTCGGCGTTGCTGGAGGTGCTGGATACCGAGCAGAACGTGGCGTTTCGTGACCATTATCTGGAGTTGCCGTACGATCTGTCGCAGGTTCTGTTTATTACCACGGCCAACACCGCGGAGGATATTCCCGCGCCGCTGTATGACCGTATGGATGTTATCACGCTGTCAAGCTACACCGCAGAGGAGAAGTTCCATATTGCCCGCGATCATTTGATCAAAAAGCAGCTCAAGCTGAACGGCTTGAATGGCCGTCAGCTGCGCATCACCGATGAAGCGGTACGTCTGCTGATCGACGGATATACCCGCGAGGGTGGCGTGCGTAATCTAGAGCGCTCTTTAGCAACGTTGTGCCGCAAAAGTGCTCAAAAGATCGTTTCCGGCGAGGCGAAAAGCCTGACGATTCGCCCCGAATCGATGGAGCAATACCTTGGTCCGCGCCGCTTCAAGGATGACGAGACCGCGCGCCGCGACGAGATCGGTGTGGTCAACGGTTTGGCGTGGACGGCGGTTGGCGGTGAGACGATGCCCGTCGAGGTGGCGGTGTTGGATGGTACCGGTAAGCTGGAATTGACCGGCTCGCTCGGCGATGTGATGAAGGAATCGGCGCGTGCGGCGATCAGTTATGTGCGTTCCCGCGCCGATCGATGGAACATTGCCGGTGATTTCTATAAAACCAAGGACATTCATATCCACGTACCGGAGGGCGCCGTGCCGAAGGATGGGCCATCTGCCGGCGTGACGATGGCGACGGCTATGGTCTCTGCGCTGACAGGTATTCCGGTACGTCACGATGTGGCGATGACGGGTGAGATCTCGTTGCGCGGGCGTGTGTTGCCTATCGGTGGCCTGAAAGAAAAAACAATGGCGGCGTACCGCCATAATCTGACGACGGTGGTCATTCCGAAGGCGAATGAGCCCGATCTGGCGGAGATCGACGATACCGTGAAGGGTAAGTTGCGGTTTGTTACGGCGCAAACGATGGATACCGTGATTGAAACGGCGTTGGCGTTGCAGTAAAAAGGAGGGCGGCAGCCTTGAAGATCGAATCGGCACAGTTTGAATTATCAGCAGGTCTCGGCAGTCAGCTACCGCCGTCAGTGCTACCGGAGGTGGCTGTTTCGGGACGATCCAACGTGGGAAAATCGTCGCTGATCAACCGCTTGCTGAACCGCAAATCCCTGGCGCGTACCAGTGCGACGCCCGGCAAGACCATCACCGTTAATTTTTACCGTTTGGATACGATGCGGTTGGTTGACCTGCCCGGTTATGGCTACGCCAAGCTGTCACATTCGGAAAAACAGCGGTTTTCGCAGGCGATCGGTCAGTATTTGGGTGATGACCGCGATCTGCGGTTGGTTCTGCAGCTGATCGATATGCGGCACAAGCCGACTGCGGATGACCGGCAGATGTTGCAGTTTTTATCGGAAAACGAGGTTCCGTTCATGGTGGTACTCACCAAAGCGGACAAGCTCAACCGCACCGAGCGTGAAACTCAGCTGCGGATGTTTGAACAGGAGTTTTCTGAATACGAAGGGCTCTATTGGCTCCCGTTTTCTTCCCAAAACGGTGAGGGTGTTGAGAAATTGCGTGAGATCTTGAGCGAGGTAACTGAAGAATAAAACGGCGGAAGGGTGGAACGTTATGAACGAAAACAGGAAGCGCGAATACACGGCACCTGAGATCGAAATGCTGTCTTTGGCGGTGGAACCGTTTATGCTGAACGAGGGGTTGGACGTCAGCGACGGGGACGATTATGATATCATGCCGCTTGCAACCAGCGGCACCTGGACACCGTGGGTTTGATCGTGTTGTAAAAATTTTCTGCAGGTGTATTCTTCGGCTGCTTTGGATACACTAGATACGGCGGATACAATGTGTTCGTCGGATCTCAGCTGAAGGAGGTACCGGTATGGAAATCAACACTTGCAAGGAAAACAAGGCAATTCAGTGTTCCGTGCAGCAGTGCCGCTATCATTGCACCGAAGGCAATTACTGCTCGCTGAACTCGATCAAGGTGGGGACGCACGAAGCGAATCCTACGATGTGCGAATGCACGGATTGCCAGTCGTTCGAGTGCAAATAAGCACAAAAAGGGAGGAAACCGTTTGGTTTCCTCCCTTTATCGTTTTGTTTTACGCCAACAGGTCCTTCATCGTGTAAAGACCGGCGGGCTTTCCAACCAAGAACGCCGCGGCATTCACAGCACCGGATGCGAAGATTTCTTTGGACATTGCCGAATGCGACAGGCTGATGCACTCATCGTGACCGGCAAACAGGATCTCGTGCTCGCCGACGATGGTGCCGCCACGGATCGAGCTGAATCCGATCTCGTGCGGATCACGCTTCGTACGCACAGATTGGCGGTCATACACATATTTCGGTGCGTAGGACAGGCCGTCAGACACAGCTTCCGCCAACATCAGTGCCGTGCCGGACGGCGCGTCGATCTTTTGATTGTGATGCTTTTCGATGATCTCCACGTCAAACGAGTTACCGAGTATGGCAGCCGCTTTTTTGGCAAGCTCTGCCAACAGGCTGACACCGAGCGACATATTTGCACTGGAAAAGATGGCGACCTGTTTTGCTGCATCCTGTACCGTTAGCAGGTCTTCGGCCGATAAGCCGGTGGTGGCGATCACAGCTGGGATACGATGCTCGTTGGCGTATGCAAGCACGCCCGAAAGGGCGGAGGGATGCGAAAAATCGATCAACACATCCGCTTCTGCATCGCAGTTGGCAGGATTGGCATACACCGGATACCCGGCGTTTGATTCCGTGTTGCGGTCAAAACCGGCAACGATCTCACAATCACAGCGTTCTTTCACACAAGCGGTAACAGCGCGTCCCATTTTCCCATTGCAACCGCAAACGATCAGCCTGATCATACTAACATCCTTTCTACACAGCGATTACACCAAGCCGTAACGCTGCAATACCGTATGCAGGCGATCCTTTGCTGCCGCATCCATTTCATACAGCGGCAGGCGGCAATCGCCGACATTCATACCCATCTGGTTCATGGCTTCCTTGACGGGGATAGGGTTGACATCCATAAACAACGCATTGGCCAGTTCTAGATATTCCAACTGTAGCCGCAGACTTTCTTCGGGTTTGCCGTCAAACCACGCGGCACACAGATCGTGAACCGCCTGCGGCACGACGTTGGACAACACCGAGATAACGCCCTTGCCACCAAGTGCCAGTGTGGGGATGATGAGATCGTCGTTTCCTGAATAGATCGGTATGTCACACAGCGAAGCCAGCACCGTCGTTTCCGACAGATTGCTGCTCGCCTGCTTGATGGCATTGATCTGCGGGATCTTGTACAGCTCCGCCACCGTTTCCGGCTTGAGATTGACGCCGGTACGGGTGGGAACGTTGTACAGGATCATCGGCAGATCTACCGAAGCGGCGATCTTGGAATAATGTGCGAGCAAGCCACGTTGAGAGGTCTTGTTGTAGTACGGGGTGACGAGCAGCAAGCCGTCTGCGCCCATTGCTTTGGACTCACGGGACATATAGATGGCGTGCTCAGTGTTGTTGGAGCCGGTGCCGGCGATAACGGGAACACGACCATTGGTGTGCTCGATCGCCACGCGCAGAGCCTCCAGATGCTCATCGTCATCCAGCGTGGGGGCTTCACCGGTGGTTCCGACAGCGATGATCGCATCGGAACCGTTTTCGATCTGGAAATCAATGAGCTCGCGGTACTTTTCGAAATTGATACTTCCGTCCGGGTTCATCGGGGTAACGATTGCTACGCCCGCGCCGGTAAAGATGGTCGGTTTACTCATATAATGACCTCCTTTTGAAACTGGGGGTTAGTCCATATAGCCTTCCGCACACAGCAGCTCCGCCAGCAGTACTGCACCGCCGGCAGCGCCGCGCAGCGTGTTGTGAGACAGACCAACGAACTTATAATCGTACTGCGTGTCCTCGCGCAGACGACCGAGCGAAATTGCCATACCGCCTTCCAATCCGCGGTGCAGACGGGTCTGCGGCATATTGTCTTCCTCGAAATAGTGCAGGAACTGCTTGGGAGCACTGGGAAGCTCCAGCTCCTGCGCACGGCCACGGAAGGAGGCCCAGGTATCGAGGATCTCTTCGCGGGTGGGCTTCTTTTCAAACGAGCAGAACACGGCGGCAAAGTGACCGTCGGTGACCGGCACGCGCAGGCACTGCGCGGTGAACGCCGGCGCTTTGGCGGGGACGATGACGCCGTTCTCGACGCGGCCCCAGATCTTCAGCGGCTCCTGCTCGGATTTTTCTTCCTCACCGCCGATGTAGGGGATGAGGTTATCCACCATTTCGGGCCAGCGCTCAAAGGTCTTACCGGCGCCGGAGATAGCCTGATAGGTGCAAACGAGTGATTTGGTGATACCGAACTTGGACAGCGGGAACAGCGCGGGCACGTAGCTTTGCAGCGAGCAGTTGGATTTTACGGAGATAAAGCCGCGCTTGGTGCCGAGACGCTTACGCTGATAGGGGATGACCTCCACGTGATCGGCGTTGAGCTCGGGAATGATCATCGGAACGTCCGGCGTGCCTCGATGGGCGCTGTTGTTGGAAACGACGGGGCATTCCGCCTTGGCATACGCCTCTTCCAATGCGCGGATCTGATCCTTCGGCATATCGACGGCGCAAAATACGAAATCAGCCTTGGCAGCGACTTCCTCTACGTTGGAGGCATCGTACACGATCATATCCTTCAGCGACTCCGGCAGGGGAGTTGTCATCGCCCAACGGTTACCGATGGCTTCTTCGTAGGTTTTGCCGGCAGAACGCGGGCTGGCAGCGAGAACACTGACCTTGAACCACGGATGCCCTGCAAGCAGAGTGGCAAAGCGCTGACCGACCATACCGGTGCAGCCGATGATGCC
>JAGBFF010000088.1 GCA_017936615.1 Clostridia bacterium
GCCTGTCCATCCGCGCTCTGTTGGAGGATGCTCCGGCGGAAGTCGAGGCGCCGGCTGAAGAGGTAGTTGCCGAGGACGCAGCTCCTGCCGAGGATGCCGAATAAGTAACAGATATCAGGGAAACGGGCGACCGTTTCCCTGTGTTTTTAAGGAGGAAAACGATATGATCGCAATTGCTTGTGACCATGCAGGTCCTGCGCTGAAGGACGAGATCAAGGCGATGCTGACCGAGATGGGTGAGACCGTCAAGGACTTCGGCACCCACACCGGCGACAGCGTGGACTATCCTGTTTATGCCGCACGTGCCGCCCGTGCTGTTGCTTCGGGCGAGTGTGAAAAAGGTATCGTGATCTGCGGCACCGGCATTGGCATCAGCATGGCAGCCAACAAGGTGAAGGGCGTTCGTTGTGCCTTGTGCAGCGATTCGTTATCTGCCAAACTGACCCGTATGCATAACGATGCCAACATGGTTGCTGTGGGGGCGCGTGTGACCGGTCCGGAACTGGCGAAGGAGATCGTCCGCGTGTTTTTGACCACTCCGTTTGAAGGTGGCCGTCATCAGCGCCGCGTGGATATGCTGACCTCGCTGGAAAATGGACAGGAGCTGGAATAAGATGTCACAGAACACCCTGACCGCGGTGGCAGCGGCGCTGCGCCGTAATAATATGGAGGCGTTTTGCGTTGACGCTGCCGCGGATGTCGTGCCGCTTTTGAAAACGCTTATCACGTCGGGAGATACCGTCGCAGTCGGTGGCTCGCGCTCGTTGGAGGAGTGCGAGGTGCTACCGCTGTTGCGCAACGGCGATTACCGTTTTTTGGATCGGTATCAGCCGGGACTCTCCGCGGAGCAGGTACGTGATATTTTTGTCGCTAGCCTTGGTGCGGACGTATATTTGTGTTCTGCCAACGCCGTTACCGAACGCGGCGAAGTGTACTGCGTTGACGGAAACGGCAATCGTATCGCCGCTTTGTGCTACGGACCGCGCTCCGTCGTGCTGGTGGTTGGCTGTAATAAGATCGTGGCGGATCTGAATGAGGCGCAGCAGCGTGTCAAAACGCTGGCGGCGCCGAAGAATACAGCGCGCCTATACTGTGCGACCCCGTGTGCTTCAACCGGTGCTTGTTTTGGAGCTGACGGCGAATTTTGCACCGATGGGTGCTCGACGGACGCGCGCATCTGCTGTTCGTATCTGACTTTGGGGAAGCAGCGCACCCCGGGACGCATTAAAGTGGTGCTTGTTGCTGAGCCGCTTGGTTTTTAAAAAATAAGAAATTATGGCGGCGCCGTACATGTTGTGTGGTGCTGCTATTTTTTGTTTGGCAAAACCTTTCGGGATTAGACGTTCCGTTGCCGCTCATACTAGATATGGTGGTTTTTTCGAAAAAAAGAGCTGTTTTTTTAGAAAATGTTTGATTTTTTTAAAATATGTGATATACTGTTTTATGGAATAAAGTAAGGGGTCTTTTGCACCCTTTTTTACATGACCATCCTACACAGCAGACCATCACGCTTGCAGGGAGTGGGTATTTTGGAAAAGTACGTTATCAGTGGCGGCCATCGCCTGACCGGAACCGTCGACATCAGCGGCGCTAAAAACGCTGTGGTGGCGATTTTGCCGGCCACCGTATTGGCAAACGGTGTCTGCCGCCTGGAAAATATACCGTGCATCGCCGACGTCGAGACCGCACTGGAAATTTTGGATTCGCTGGGTGCTGTGGTGCGCCGCATCGACAGGCACACCGTTGAGATCGACTCGCGTACCATCGTCACGCAGACCGTGCCTCACGATCTGGCGAAGAAAATGCGTGCGTCGTATTACTTCATCGGCGCATTGCTCGGCCGTTTCGGTAAAGCCAGTGTTCCGATGCCGGGCGGTTGCTATTTCGGCGTTCGTCCGATCGATCAGCATCTTAAGGGTTTCACCTCGCTTGGTGCGCAGGTGCTTCCTATGGAAAACGGCATGATCAACGCCCGTGCGGACAAGCTCGTCGGCAATTCCGTGTATTTGGATATGGTGTCGGTCGGTGCGACGGTGAACATTATGTTGGCCGCCGTGTACGCCGAGGGCACGACCGTGATCGAGAACGCCGCCAAGGAACCGCACATCGTTGACCTGGCGAACTTTCTGAACTCCATGGGCGCGGATATCCGTGGTGCCGGTACCGATGTGATCAAGGTGCGCGGTGTCAGCCGTTTGTACGGTGCGACCTATTCCATCATCCCCGATCAGATCGAAGCCGGTACGTATATGGCGGCAGCGGTCGCGACCGGTGGTGACGTGACCGTCCGTAATATCATTCCCAAGCATCTGGAATCTATCACCGCCAAATTGCAGGAGATGGGTGCCGAGATCGAGGAATTTGACGAGGAGATCCGCGTGTTGGCATCCGGCAGAATGCGCCATTGCAATGTCAAGACGATGCCGCACCCCGGTTTCCCGACGGATATGCAGCCTCAGATTGCGGTGCTGCTTTCCATGGCAGAGGGGACAAGCATCATCAACGAGGGCGTGTGGGAGAATCGCTTCCGCTACGTCGATGAGCTGCGGCGTATGGGTGCCGATATTCAGGTGGACGGCAAGCTCGCCGTGATCCAGGGCGTTCCCGCCCTGACGGCCGCTCCTGTCAAGGCAATGGACCTGCGTGCCGGTGCGGCGATGGTGATCGCGGCGATGGCAGCGAAGGGTGTTACCGAGATCGAGGATATCCAATACATCGAGCGCGGCTACGAAGATCTGGTGGAAAAGCTACGGGGCCTTGGCGCTGATATCCGGCGCGTTTCCGAGGAAGAGCCGGCTTTCCAATCGGCACAATAACATGACGTTAGCGGCGCACACTCATTCGGTGTGCGCCTTTTTTTTGAGAAAGGAACAGACCATGGCGCGTTTTTGCCCTTTATTCAGTGGTAGCAGCGGAAACTGTCTGTATGTTGGCAGTGCCACTGCCGGCTTGCTGGTCGATGCCGGTGTCAGTGCGCGACGTATCGAGCGAGCCTTGTGGGAGCGAGAGATCGATCCCGGCAGCATCCGTGCTGTGCTGATCACACACGAGCATACCGATCACATCGGCGGCCTGCGCGTGTTTTGTAAAAAATTTCGTATCCCCGTGTATGCAACGCCCGGGACCTGTGCAGCACTGCGAGACAGCAACGCGTTGGAGCCTACGACGATGTGCTTCCCCATAACCGATACAATGCAGATCGGTGAGTTTACCGTAACGCCGTTTTGCACCTCGCACGATTGCCGTGAGAGCTGTGGCTACCGTATTGTTTTGCCGGATGATCGCTGTGTCGGCGTGGCCACCGATTTGGGTGTGATGACCCAAACGGTACGCGATCATCTGTGGGGTTGCGACCTGATACATATCGAGTCCAATCACGATATACGGATGCTGGAAAACGGCCCGTATCCGTACCCGCTTAAGCGGCGTATCCTGTCCGCTGTGGGGCATTTATCCAACGAGGCGTGTGCCCGTGAACTGCCTGCGTTGGTTCGCAGCGGTACGACGCGCATCGTGTTAGGACATATCAGCCGTGAAAATAACCTGCCCGATCTGGCCTACGCCACAGCCCGGGCGGAGCTTGCGGCGTGCGGCTTGACCGAGAATATCGATTATGTGCTGCAGACCGCGGCACCCGAGTGCGATCGGCCGTACACCGTGTTTTAAGGAGGCTGTACCATGCTGACTGTGACGGTGGCTTGTGTTGGCAAGCTGAAGGAGGCCTATTGGCGCGACGCGTGTGCCGAATACCAAAAGCGGCTGTCGGCGTTTTGCCGGCTGCAGATCGTAGAGGTGGCGGAGGAGCGCTTACCGGACGATCCCTCCGCAGCGCAAATCGCTTCGGCGATCGATGCGGAGGGGCAACGGCTTTTGTTCCGTATCCCTTCCGGTGCGGCGATGGTTGCCTTGTGTATTGAGGGGAAGGAGATGCCTTCCGAGGCGCTGTCTCACCGGTTGTCGCAGTGGACGGTGGACGGCGTCAGCCACGTGGCGTTTGTGATCGGCGGCTCGTTCGGGCTGTCGGATGCCGTGAAACGTGAAGCGCGGCTGCGTCTTTCTTTTTCACCAATGACATTCCCGCACCAGCTGGCGCGTATATTGGTGTTGGAACAGGTGTACCGTGCGTTTCACATTGCTTCTGGTGGGAAATATCACAAATAAATTTGCTTTCTGTTCATAGGGCGTTCACGCTTGTGTGGTACACTGACCGTGCCGGAAAACCGCAAAAAACGGGAGGAACACGATATGAATGTAGCCTATTTTTTAACGCCGCGCAGCGAGGTTGGCTGTGTGCTGGACGATCATACCCTGCGGCAGGGGCTGGAGAAGCTGCGCCGTTCTGGGTACACGGCGTTGCCGGTCGTCACAAAAGAGAATAAATATGTCGGCACGGTGAGTGAGGGCGATTTTTTGTGGTATCTCATCGAGGACGGTGAGCCGCGAACGACCTCGATCCGTGCTTTGGAGCGGACGACGGTGCGGGACGTGCTGCGGTTTGACCGTAACCCACCCGTTCGCATCACCGCCGATATTCAGGAACTGCTTGGTCGGGCGATGAACCAGAATTTTATTCCGGTCGTAGATGATCTCGGATCGTTTATCGGTATTGTTACACGAAAGGATATCATCAAGCATTTTGCCGATGCGGTAGAAACGGCGGAAATACGTAAAAATCAGGTGTCATAAATTACAGGAGGGGAACAGTAAATGGGACGTAATCGGGTAAAGATGACCATAGCCGGAACGGAGTATACCGTGGTTTCGGAGGAGCCCGCGCTGTATATGCTGCAGGTAGGCTGCGATCTGGATAACGATCTGCGGGATATGATGAAGAACAACCCGCGCCTGACGCCGACTATGGCGGCGGTGCTGACGGCGATCAATGATCGCGACCGTCTGAACAAGGCAGAGGAAGCGGCGGATAATCTGCGCGATCAGATGCGTGAATATCTGGAAGAAAACGCCGCGTTGCGAGCCGAATTGGAGCGGCTGCGTCGCCGTGGGTAAGCCGGAACTGTTGGCGCCTGCCGGGTCGTATGACGCGCTGGTCGCCGCGGTGCGTGCCGGTGCCGACGCCGTGTATCTCGGTGTCGGATCGTTCAATGCGCGCCGGAATGCCCGTAATTTTTCCTTGGAATCATCGGATGATGCCGCGTGCTCACTTCAGGATGCGGTATCATTTTGTCATATTCGGGGTGTAAAAGTGCATCTCACACTGAATACGCTGATCCGCGACCGCGAGCTTTCGGAGGCGATGCGCATCGCCGAGCAGGCGTGTGCCTGCGGTGTGGATGCGCTGATCGTGCAGGACCGCGGTTTGGCCCGCTTACTTCACACGGCTGCGCCCGACTTGACGCTGCATGCGTCTACCCAGCTGTCGTGTCACACCCCCGAGGGCGTGCGTTTGTTGCGGGACAGCGGGTTTTCCCGCGTGGTGCTGGCACGTGAAATGTCGCGGGAGGAGATCGCCGCGTGTGCCGATCTGGGGTGTGAATTGGAAGTGTTTGCCCACGGTGCGCTGTGTATGAGCGTATCAGGCCAGTGCGAACTGTCGGCGCTGCTCGGCGGTCGCAGCGGTAACCGTGGTCTGTGCGCACAGCCGTGCCGTTTGCCGTTTGCGGTGGGCCATCGCCCGAGGGAGGGTGAAGCGGCGCTGAGCCTTAAGGATCAATCGTTATACCATCATATCGATGAATTGGCAGCGCTGGGCGTTGCTTCACTTAAAATCGAAGGACGTATGAAGCGTCCCGAATACGTTGCTGCGGCGACGGCAGTGTTTCGGCGCCTGCTGGATGGAGAAAAGCCCGATCCACAGTTGTTGGACGATCTGCAGGCAGTGTTTTCGCGCTCGGGATTTACGGATGCGTATTTTACAGGAAAACGCGGAGCTGATCTGTTCGGCAGTCGCCGCGCAGAGGATATTGCCGCACCGTCGGTCTTGGCGCGCCTGTCGCACCTGTATGAGCGGGAAATGCCTCGCGTGGCGGTGTCGGTGCGGTTGACCGATGCGCCGCTCGCGCTGACAGCCACGGATAATGAGGGCCATTCGGTGACTGTGACTGCGCCGACCGATACGCCGATTTTGGATAAGCCGCTGTCCGCCGAGCGTGTGACGGAGCAGTTAAGGAAAGCGGGCGGCACACCGTTTACGGTCTCGGTGGCCGGAGCGGCTGCGCCGTCGGTGCCGCTGTCAGCAGTCAATGCGCTGCGGCGGCGTGCCTTGGATGAGTTGTGTGCCGTGCGCGGTGCGGCGAAGCCGATCGCTTGTGATACACACGCACAGCCGCCGGAAAGGGTGTTTCCAAGCGGTGTATTGCGTGGCTTGGTTGCCCGTGCCGAGCGTGCGGAGCAGGTCGTGCCGGGTGCCGATCACTGGATCGTTCCGCTCGGATGTCACCCCGACGTGTCGCACTGGGGTGTTGAGATCCCGCGCGGTATGTTTGGGACAGAGGCATCTGTGCGGAGTGCCTTAAAGCGCGCCGCCAAGGCGGGCGCTTCCTTTGCACTGTGTAACAATGTGGGTGCGGTGCCGCTTGCCCGCGAGGCAGGGCTGGCACCGGTCGCCGGTCCGTTTTGGAATATTACCAATGCCGAGTCGCTTTCCGCGGCGGCGGAAGATGGCGCTGTAGCGGCGATTCTATCATTTGAATTAACCTTTCCGCAGATGCGGTTTGCCGAGCAGCGCAGGGGTGTCGGTTTGTTTGCCTATGGTCGTCAGCCGTTGATGCTGTTGCGTGCCTGTCCTGTGTCGGCGGCGAAGGGCTGCGGCTCTTGCAACGGTAACAGCGAGCTTATTGATCGCATGGGTGCGCACTTCCCCGTACGCTGCAGCGGTGGCTGCAGCGAATTGCTGAATGCCGTACCGCTGTATCTTGCCGACCATTCGGAGGAGGTACCTAAACTCGCATTTCAGTATCTGCATTTTACCGACGAAACGCCCGAACGGGTCGCACAGGTGTTGCGCGAGTATCACGAGGGCGGCGTGCCGCCGACTCAGTTTACGCGGGGGTTGTATAAACGAGGAGTGGAGTGACGCACAGTGAAGGTAGCGGTGATCGGATCACGGAATATCTATGCGGTGGATCTAGACGCGTTTTTACCCATCGGTACCACCGAGATTGTATCGGGCGGCGCGCGCGGTGTGGATGCCTGTGCGCGGCGGTATGCCCGCGTGCATCGTATCAAGCTGACGGAGTTTCTGCCCGATTACGACACCTACGGCAAGGCTGCACCGCTGCGGCGTAACGATGAGATCGTCAAGTACGCTGATCTGGTGCTGGCGTTTTGGGACGGCACTTCGCGTGGTACGCAGTACGTGGTGCATCGCTGTCGGGAAGAGGGAACGCCGGTGCGGATCTTCCGTTTGCGGAAGCCCAAAGAGGATATACCGCAGCAGCTTATTTGGGACGTGGAAGCATAAAGAGCGAGAAAAGCAGGGTGAATTACCCTGCTTTTTTTATGCCCTGTCATAAACCGTTGACGCGGCTCATAGGAATGTACAAACAATGATGTGAGCGGAGGAAGGAACATGACAGCGAGCAAAAGCATATATCAGGATATCGCCACGCGGACGGGCGGCGATATTTACATTGGTGTGGTCGGACCCGTCCGTACGGGGAAATCCACCTTTATCAAGCAGTTTATGGACACACTGGTGTTGCCCAATATCGACAGCGAATACAGCCGTGAACGCGCGGTAGACGAATTGCCGCAGTCCTCGGCAGGGCGCACCATTATGACCACCGAGCCGAAGTTTATCCCTGAACAGGCGGTAGGAATCACGGTCAGCGGCACTGCGGGTATGAAGGTGCGGATGATTGACTGCGTCGGTTATGTTGTCCCCTCGGCGTTGGGGTATATCGAGGAAAATGCGCCCCGTATGGTGAAAACGCCGTGGTTTGAGGAGGAAGTGCCCTTCAACATGGCGGCAGAGGTCGGGACGCAGAAGGTGATCTCCGAGCATTCTACCATCGGGCTGGTGGTGACCACTGACGGCAGCATTACCGAGATCCCGCGCGAAGAATATGCCGAGGCAGAGGAACGTGTGATCCGTGAACTGCAGGCGATTCACAAGCCGTTTGCGGTGTTGCTGAACACCGTAGCACCGCACAGCGAGGAGACGAAAACGCTGTGTGACGAGCTGACCGAAAAGTACGGTGTGCCGGTTTGTCCCGTCAACTGTCTGGAGATCGGCGAAGAGGAGATTCGCGCGATTCTGGAAACGATCCTGTTTGAGTTCCCGATCGATCAGATCGGGTTTAAGATGCCGGCGTGGGTGATGGGTCTTGACCGTCGGCACCCCGTGCGCCAGAGTATCGTGGGTGCGGTGCGCGACGCGGTGTCGGGGATGCAGAAGATCCGCGAACTGAACGATCTGGGCGAGCGGTTGGCGTCGTGTGAATATCTGTCCGATGCTGCGCTGACGGCTGTGGATCTCGGCAGCGGAAGCGGCGTTGTGGAGCTGGGAATGCTGCCTGAATTGTTCTATCAGGTGCTCAGCGAGGTGACGGGGATCCCGGTGGCGGATGAGGGCGAACTGATGATCCGTATGAACGAGCTTTCGGAGATCCGCCGTCGGTACGACAAACTCAAAGCGGCACTGGATCAAGTAGAGATGACCGGCTACGGTATCGTGATGCCGTCGTTGGAAGAGATGGCGCTGGATGAGCCGGAGATCATCAAGCAGAGCGGTCGCTACGGTGTGCGTCTGCGTGCCACCGCGCCGTCCATCCACATGATGAAGGCGAATATCACCACCGAGGTTGCCCCGATCGTCGGATCGGAAAAGCAGTCGGAGGAGCTGGTCAACTACCTGCTGCGTGAATTTGAGGAGGAGCCCGGTAAGATCTGGGATTCTAACATTTTCGGCACCTCACTGTACGGGTTGGTGAATGAGGGTTTGCATAATAAACTGCATCGGATGCCGGGCGATGCGCGTCTGAAGCTGAAGGAAACGGTGGAGCGCATCATCAACGAGGGCTGCAACGGACTGATCTGTATCATTGTCTGATTTTTGAAAAAAGGGGTTGTATGAGCATGAAAGGACAACGCCGCGAACGTGGTGAGGTGCGCGTCGGGGGAGATCGTTCGGGTTTATCCCTTCTGGCAGTGCAGAGCATCGTGTGCGGCGTTGTCCTGCTCATCGTATTGTTATTGCGCTTGATCGGCGGGGAGACGTGGACGCAGCTTTCTTCGTTGTTTCGACAGTGGATGACCGATGAGGGACTAACTCAAGTCGTTACGGAGCAGGAAAGCTCGGAAACGCCGTCGGGAACGGGAGAACGGGATCTCGCCGTCAGCGATGCAGTCTCGGTAAAACAACTGCCTGACGGTGTGACCTTTTCCTCTTTAAAATTGCCGACCTGTGCTGTATTTCCTTTGAAAGCAGGGACGGTGACCTCGTCGTTCGGATACTGTACCGACCCCATCAAAGGCGGGACAGGCTTTCACACAGGGGTGGATATCTCGGCACCCGAGGGCACGGCGCTTTACGCGGTGTGTGATGGGGAGGTCATCGACGCGTCATGGGATGACAGTTATGGACATTGCGTAACGATACGCTGCGCTGACGGCTTGGAGATCACCTATGCCCACTGCTCGATACTGCTGTGCCAAACAGGGGAAAGGGTATATGCCGGACGAGTGGTGGCGCGGGTCGGCAGTACCGGTGATTCTACGGGTAACCACGTACATATCATGCTGTCAAAAGACGGCGTGTACTATGATCCCCGTCCGTTGATTCCGGAGGCATGGTATGCTTGAATGGCGCTGGGGAGGCATTACATTCCGTTTGAGCCTGTGGTTTCCGGCATCGATCATTGTGATGTTGTCGCTGGATCGGAGTGGATTGACAGCACTTTGTTTACTTGCCTCGATCGCGCACGAAACGGGACATTTTCTCACGATGCTGCTGTTTCAAGATGCACCGTCGTGTATCACGCTTGGCTGTTTCGGTATGCGTGTGGAGCGCCGACCCACGCAGCGGTTGAGCTATCCGGCGCTGTGTGCGGTCTCACTGTCAGGACCTTTTGTGAATGCCTTGTGCTGTGCGTTGCTGTGGCACGCAGCACAGAACGCGGCGTTGATCCACGGCGTACTGGCGGTGTTTCACCTGTTGCCGGTGATGTCACTGGACGGCGGTGAGGCGATCTATGCTGTGCTGTGCTGTCGACTGTCGGAGGAGTGCGCCGATCGGGTGTTGCTCATCTGCTCGGTTGTCGTTCTCTGCCCGCTGACCGCGCTCGGCTTTTGGTTATTACTCGCGAGCGGTTACAATTTTACTTTGCTTGCGGTGAGTATATACTTGCTTTTGCGGATGTTTTTGCGCGAGGGGCATTGAAAAATCGTCACAAATGTCGTATACTGATACCTGCGGATATGATCCGCCAAGGAGGTTAGTATGGCACTGACATTGGACGAGCTGTTTGACCGTGTACAAAAGCCGGCGCGATATACCGGTGGTGAGCTCAACAGCGTGGTAAAAGATAAGAGTAAGGTGAACGTGCGGTTTGCCTTTTGTTTTCCCGATCTGTATGAGGTCGGTATGTCGCATTTGGGTATGAAGATCCTTTACGGTCTCAAAAACGCCGTGGAGGACTTTTGGTGTGAGCGTGTCTTTGCACCGGATACCGATATGGAAGCACTGATGCGGGAGAATGGCATCCCGTTGTTCGCTCTGGAGAGTCGGGATCCCGTTCGGGAGTTCGATTTCGTTGGGTTCACCCTGCAATACGAAATGTGCTATACCACCATTCTGAATATGCTCGACCTCGCGGGGATTCCCTTGCGCGCAGATCAGCGTGGTGAGGATATGCCGCTGGTGATTGCGGGCGGTCCTTGCGCCTGTAATCCCGAACCGCTGGCGGATTTCTTCGATATCTTTATTCTCGGTGAGGGCGAAGAAGTTAACCTGGAATTGATGACGCTCTATCGGGAGCATAAGCAGCAGGGCTATGATAAGCAGCGCTTTTTGAAGGCGGCGGCGCAGCTCGAGGGCGTCTACGTACCGGCGTTTTATGAGGTCTCGTATCATGAGGATGGCCGTGTTCAAGCCATCACGCCGATTGGGGGCGTACCGGCGACCGTACGCAAGCGCGTGATCCGTGATATGGATACCGCGTACTATCCCGAAGCGTTTGTCGTGCCGTTTATTGATATCGTCCACGACCGCGCGATGAGCGAGATCTTCCGTGGGTGTATCCGTGGCTGCCGCTTCTGTCAGGCCGGCTTTATCTATCGTCCCGTGCGCGAGAAATCGGTCGAGACCATCGACCGCCAGAGCCGCTGTCTGTGCGAAACGAGCGGTTATGAAGAGTTTTCACTGTCCTCACTGTCCACCAGCGATTATACGCACCTGGAGGAGCTGCTGACGCAGCTGCTGTCGTGGGCAGAGGAGCAGCACACCAACATTTCAGTGCCGTCGCTGCGTGTGGACGGCTTCTCCGAGGAGCTCGCCAATCGCTTAAACGTTTTGCGACGCAACGGTCTGACCTTTGCGCCGGAGGCGGGTACCCAGCGTCTGCGCGATACGATCAACAAGAATTTGACCGAGGACGAAATTCTCGAAACGGCGCGCCGTGCTTTCAGCGGCGGCTGGACATCGGTTAAGTTGTATTTTATGATGGGTCTGCCTACCGAAACAGCGGAGGATATCGTCGGCATCAACACGTTGGGTCAGAAGATCGTCAACTGCTTCTATCAGAACCCCAACAAGCCGAAGGGAAAGGGTGTGACGGTGTCGGTAAGCGTTTCTTGCTTTGTCCCGAAGCCGTTTACGCCGTTCCAGTGGGAGCCACAGGATACGCTGGCGCAGTTGGAGGAAAAGCAACGCTTGCTACGTGAGTCGGTTACCACCAAAAAGGTGTCGCTGAGCTGGCACGATGCCAAGACCAGCTATCTGGAAGCGGTTTTGGCACGCGGCGACCGCCGTCTCGGTGCGGTGCTGGAGGAGGCGTTCCGCCGTGGCTTTAATCTCGACGCGTGGTCGGAGCATTTCGATTTTGACGCGTGGATGGATATTTTCCGCAATCAGGGGCTAAACCCCGACTTTTATGCCTGCCGTCGCCGCGAGGAGGACGAGGTCTTCCCGTGGGATCACATCGACGTCGGCGTCACCAAGGCGTTTTTGTGGGCGGAAAATCAGCGTGCGCACGAGGGCGTGACCACGCCGCATTGTCGGCAGGAATGCTCGCACTGCGGTGCTGCCTGCTTTAAAGGAGGTGTCTGCGTTGAACGACGTTAAGGACTTTACCACGGTACGGATCGTGTTCTCCAAAAAAGGGCGCGCACGCTACATTTCCCATTTGGATCTTAATCGCACGATGACGCGCGCCGTGAGGCGCGCCGGCCTGCCGATCTGGTACACGGAGGGATTTAATAAGCACCCTTATCTGACCTTTGCTGCACCGCTGTCTCTCGGCTTTGAGGGGGAGCGCGAAACGATGGATCTGCGCTTGGAACGGGATATGCCGATGGACGAGCTGGTCTCACGGCTGGATGCCGTGATGCCGGAAGGGCTGCGGATCCTTGATGCGGCACCGGCTGTGAAAAAGGCGGGTGAGGTCGCTTGCGCGGTGTACCGGCTAACCTTGAATTGCCCTGTGGAGGCGGTAAACTCCCTGTTGGCGCAGGAGTCGATCACTGCACAGAAGCGCACCAAGAAAAAGGAATTGGTGACGGTCGAACTCAAACCGGTGCTGGATGCCGCACAGGGATGTGTATCCGAATGCCCCGAGGGGACACGGTGGGAGCTGACGTTGCCGATGGGCAGCGAATTGTCGGTCAATCCCTCGCTCATCGTGGCGGCACTGCGGGAGCAGCAGGGACTGCCGACGCTTTCCGCGCAGGTGCTGCGGTTGCGTGTGCTGTCGAAGGATGGCACTGAGTTTGTATGATTTTTCAAAGAATGAAAAAAAGTGCTTGCTTTTTCGGAAAAGCCGTAGTATACTATTGCAGTATGAATGTCCGTTCTGCCAACATCCGGGCAGAATGGGGATGAGTGCCGAGCGAAAGCGAGACATGAAAGCGGGTATTCCTCTGCCGACGGTTGCGACCGGTTCCGGGCATGAATGCCTGAAATCAGAAGGAGGATTTTTCCATGGATGCATTGAAACTCATCGCCTCTGACAGCATGAAAGAGGCAGCCCCCCAGTTTGCGATCGGTGATACCGTCCGCGTTGACGTGAAGATCCGCGAAGGCGATCGTGAGCGTATCCAGGCATTTGAGGGTACGGTCATTGCCAAGAAGGGCTCCGGCGTTGCCGAGACCTTTACGGTGCGCCGCGTGTCTTACGGCGTCGGTGTGGAGCGCGTGTTCCCGCTGCATTCTCCCAACGTTGCCGCTGTCACGATCGTGCGTCACGGTAAGGTTCGCAGAAGCAAGCTGTACTACCTGCGTGATCGCGTCGGTAAGGCTGCCAAGGTCAAAGAGCTCATTAAATAAGGCGGAAGGGGAGAAAATCGGTTGGTTTTCTCCTCTTTTTCTATTGTTTCGGAAGGGAGGTGCGCCGCATGAGTCGCTACACGCGGTCAACCTGGCGAGATACGGTGGAAGAACAGCTTCCACGTTTAAAGAAGCGGACGCGCCGTTCGCTTCCGGGTCTTTATTACGGTCTGGCTAGCCTGTGCGCCGTTACGGTGTTACTCGTGGTGTTCAGCATGTTTTTCCGCCCTTGCACGGTACAGGGTGAATCCATGATCCCCACACTGCAAAACGGCGATCAATTACTGTTGTCGAATTTGGATTATCAGCCTGCGGTGGGCGATATCGTTGCCATCCGCCGTGAGGGAGGAACGCCCTTGATCAAGCGCGTGATCGCCTTGGGAGGAGACACCTTGTTTATCGACCCTGAAAGCGGCAAGGTATACCGCAACGGTGCGTTACTGGAGGAACCGTATCTGACGGTCAAAACGCCGGTGATACAAACGGTCGGTGAGATCATCGTGCCGGAGGGGATGCTGTTCGTGATGGGCGATAACCGCTTGAATTCTCACGACAGCCGCTACGCCGACATTGGACCGGTAGCGGTGGAACAGGTGCTCGGCAAGGCGGTGTGGCGGTTTTATCCGCTGCCCCGTTTCGGCAGCGTTTAAGGAGGCGTAAGCACGATGGAACAGCAGCATATTCAGTGGTTCCCGGGGCATATGACCCGTACACGGCGCCGTATTATCGATAAATTACCGTTGGTGGATCTGGTGGCGGAAATCATCGATGCCCGCATCCCGATCAGCAGCCGTAATCCCGATCTGGACAGCATTGTGGCGGGGAAACCGCGTCTGGTCGTACTGAATAAAGCAGATATTGCGGATGAAGCGGCAACCAAAGCGTGGGTCACATATTTTTCCAAGCAGGGTATACCGGCGATTGCCGTGGATTGCAAGAGTGGTCGCGGTGTACAGCAGTTTTCGCCGCTGTTGCGTGAGATGCTGAAGGATAAACTCGCTACGTGGGAGCAGCGCGGTATGGCGAACCGGGCGATTCGTGTGATGGTCGTTGGTATTCCGAACTGCGGTAAATCCTCGTTTATCAATCGTATGGCACGCGGTGGAAAAGCCAAAGCGGAGGATCGCCCCGGTGTTACGCGTGACCAGCAGTGGTTCGTTATCGACAGCGGTGCGCAGTTGCTGGACACGCCCGGTGTTCTGTGGCCGAAATTTGAGGATCAGGCGGTCGCACAGCGGCTCGCGTTTACCGGCGCGATCCGTGATGAGGTGCTGGACAGCGAGGAATTAGCGTGCGGCTTGCTGGAGATCCTGCATCGGCAGTACGAGCCGATGCTGCGTGAGCGGTATAAACTGACCGGCGAATTACCGGAGGATGCGTACGAATTGCTGGAGCTGATCGGCCGGAAACGTGGTATGTTGATTTCCGGCGGTGAGGTCAATACCGAACGGGCGTCCATTATGCTGTTGGACGAGTTTCGCGGCGGAAAGCTCGGCAGGATCACACTGGAGCTGCCTCCGAAGGCGTAATCGGCACACAGAAAGGCGGGACAAGGTATGCAGCTGAATACAGAAGAAACAGCAAAGACACGGTCTTCGGTATACGAATGGGCGCAGATCATTTGTGCCGCGTTGATCGTTATTACCTGTATTTATACATTTTTGGGACGTATGGTCAACGTGCAGGGCCACTCTATGGAATATACGCTGACCAGCGGTGAGCGGCTTTTGCTGTCCAGCACGCCGTACACACCGGAGTACCGTGATATCGTCGTCATCAGCCGCGGCGAGGAAAAGGATCCGCTGATCAAACGGGTGATCGGTCTGCCGGGCGATACCATCCGCATTGATGCCGACAGCGGCAAGGTATACCGTAACGGCGCGGTGTTGGCGGAGCCGTATGTGATCGGTAAAACGGCAGTGGAGCAGATGACGGGTGAAGTTAAAGTTCCCGAGGGAATGGTATTTGTGATGGGTGACAACCGCGCGCCGAACTGTTCGTTGGATAGCCGCAGCCTTGGCTGCATCGCACAGAGCGATGTGGTGGGCAAGGCGGTGTTCCGTGTTATGCCGTTCCAGCGTATGGGAGGGTTGTACGATGACTAACGCAGAATTTGACGCTGCGATCCGTGCCGAGGGCGTATCGCTCCTTTGCGGTGTGGACGAAGCAGGGCGCGGCCCGCTGGCGGGTCCGGTTTTTGCGGCGGCGGTCATTTTGCGCCCCGACGCAGTGCCCGAAGGGTTGAATGATTCTAAAAAGCTGTCGGAGAAAAAGCGCGAAGCACTGTTTGACGAGATCTGCCGTGAGTCACTTGCCTACAGCATTGCCAGCGCCTCGGTGGAAGAGATCGAGGAGCTTAACATTCTGCAGGCGACGTATCTTGCGATGCGACGTGCCGTGGAAGGGCTTTCGGTGACACCGTCGCTCGTGCTGATCGACGGTAATCGTACACCGCCCGGGCTGACGGTTCCGTCGCGTACGTTGGTTAAAGGAGATGCGCTGTCGGCTTCCATCGGTGCAGCGTCGATTCTGGCGAAGGTCAGCCGTGATCGGTTGATTCTGACGCTGGATCAGCAGTATCCGGAGTACGCGTTTGCCAAGCATAAGGGCTACGGAACAGCCCTGCACTATGAGAAGCTGCGGGAACACGGAATCTCACCGGTTCACCGTCCCAGTTTTCTGAAAACAATGCACTAGGAGGCGACTGCGGTGGCAGGAGTATCCAAGGGAGCAGCCGGCGAGGTGCTGGCTGCTCGTTATTTACGTGACAAAGGTTACGATCTGCTCGGAGCCAATTATCGGTGCCGTTTTGGTGAGATCGACATAATTGCGGCGGATGATACGTATATTGTGTTTGTAGAGGTCAAGAGTCGCGCGCGGGATTCGTATTATGCGCCGCGTGAAGCGGTAACGGCAGCCAAGCAGCAGCGTATTATAAAAACGGCGTTACTGTATTTGGCAGAGCATCCTGAGCCGCGTCAGCCGCGGTTTGACGTGATCGAGGTCGTTACCGAGCCGGGTCAGCCGATGACGGTGGTGTCGCTGGAGCATCTGGAAAACGCCTACGGCTGTTGATCGTCTGCCAGTTTGTGCCGGGGGGCGAGCTCGTGCAATTGTTTGATATGCATTGTGATACCCTGTCCGTATGTTACCGTTCGGGTGCGTCGCTGTGCAGTAACGAACAGCATATCGACCTGCGCCGTGGACGGCGTTATACGCCGTGGTGTCAAGTGTTCGCGGCCTTTATTCCCGATACCCTGCGCGGCAGAGCAGCCTATCGCTACTGTTGCCGGCTGCTGTCCTTTGCGCGTGAGGAGGAAA
The DNA here is from genome assembly GCA_017936615.1 of Clostridia bacterium. Taxonomy (GTDB): domain Bacteria; phylum Bacillota; class Clostridia; order Oscillospirales; family Acutalibacteraceae; genus RGIG3009. The sequence continues at coordinate 16,763 of JAGBFF010000088.1, forward strand.
AGCGGTTTCCGCAGCAGCTTTCGTTCGTGATCGACCGTGCCGGACTGGAAAGCGCAGTACGAACCGGGCGATGTGCCGGCATCTTGGCGGTCGAAGGCGGTGCGGCGCTGGCGGGGAAATGCAAGCATATCGCGGCGCTGGCGGTGCGTGGTGTTCGCGTGATGACACTGACGTGGAACGGCGACAACGAGCTGGGGCACGGCTGCCTTTCGTCAAATCGGGAAGGATTGACCGAGTTTGGACGACAGGCGGTGCGAGAGATGCATCGTGTCGGTATCGTTCCGGACGTTTCGCATCTCAACGAAGCCGGATTTTGGGATGTAGCAACTTTATCGGATGCACCGTTCATTGCTAGTCATTCGCTGTCAAAGGCAGTATGTGACCATCCGCGCAATTTGACGGATGCACAGTTTAAGGAGCTGCGTCGCCGCGGCGGTCTGGTTGGTGTCAACTTGTATCCTGAGCATTTGGGTGCTCCCGATTTTGAAGCGGTGTACCGCCATATCGCGCACTATTTGTCGCTGGATGGCGAGTTTACCGTGGCTTTCGGCGGTGATCTGGACGGGACACAGCTGCCTGACGGTTGGGACGGGATCGCCGTGTTCGAGGATTTGGCGGAGTATTTGTTGAAAAAGGGGCTTTCCGAGGCGCTTTTGAGCAGGATATTTTTCAAAAACGCCTTTGATTTTTTCTCTGCTACTTTACAATTTGATGAAAATCGAGTATAATTTAAGGTAACCCTTTATTGGAATTTCAAAGCAAAGGCGAGGTCGGAAACTATGATGTATACCAGTACGCGTGACTGCTCGGTCCGTGCCACAGCGGCACAGGCGATCACTCAGGGCATCTCCACGGAAGGTGGCCTGTTCGTTCCTGAACAGCTGCCGGTCATTTCAAAAGACGAATTGGCGGCGATGGTGTCGCAGAAGTATATCGAGCGCGCAGTGACGGTGCTGTCACGCTTCCTTTCGGATTTTTCCGAAGCCGAGGTGCGCGAGTGTGCTGAAGCTGCCTACGGTACCGGCCGATTTTTGGCGCCGGAAGTGGCACCCGTCCGCACACTGAAGGACGATGTTCATGTGCTGGAGCTGTGGCATGGTCCGACCTGCGCTTTCAAGGATATGGCGCTGCAGATCCTGCCGCATCTAATGCGTGTCTCGGCGCAAAAGACGTCCGACGGTAAGGAGATCGTGATTTTGGTGGCGACCTCGGGCGATACCGGCAAGGCGGCGTTGGAGGGCTTCCGCGATGCACCGCATACGCGCATTTTGGTGTTCTATCCCGAAAACGGTGTCAGCCCGATGCAGAAGCTGCAGATGACCACACAGCAAGGCAGCAACGTCGGGGTTTGCGCTATTCGAGGTAACTTTGATGATGCGCAGAGCGGTGTCAAGGCGATCTTCACCGATCCCGCCATGCGGGACAAGCTGGCAAGTCAGGGAATGATGTTTTCCTCTGCCAACTCCATCAATTGGGGTCGTTTGGTGCCGCAGATCGTCTATTATTTCTCGGCGTATTGTGACCTGCTGGCGAGCGGTGCGATCACAATGGGAGACAAGGTCAATGTGGCGGTCCCCACCGGCAATTTCGGTAACGTTCTGGCTGCATACTATGCGCGTGAGATGGGTCTGCCGATCGCGCGGCTGATCTGCGCCTCTAACTGCAACAACGTGCTGACGGACTTCATCCGTACCGGTACCTATGATCGCAAGCGCGATTTTCATACCACCGTTTCGCCGTCGATGGATATTCTCATTTCTTCCAATCTGGAACGGTTGCTGTATCATCTGTCGGGCTGCGATGCGGCATTGGTCGCTGAGTTAATGGGTAAGCTGCAGAAAGATGGCTGCTATACCGTGCCGGATACCCTGCTTGTCAAGATCCGTGAGTTGTTTGCCGCCGGTTGGTGTGACGACGAGCACACGATGACGGCGATCCGCAAAACTTTTGACGAGCAGAAGTATCTGTGTGATACGCATACGGCGGTTGCGGTTGCGGTTTGTGATGAGTACCGTCGGGAGACGGGCGACAAAACGCCGCTGATCGTGGCGTCCACGGCGGATCCGTACAAATTCTCCGCCAGCGTGCTGCAGGCGTTCGGTGCCGAGCAAGCGGATGAGGATGAGTTTGACAAGGTCGATCGGCTCCACGCACTCACCGGTGCGCCGGTCCCGCCGTCGCTGGCGGCACTCAAGGGCCAGAAGCCGCGGTTCGATCAGGTGTGCAGCCGTGAGACGATGGAAGAGACTGTCTGCGCGATGCTGAAATAAAGCGAGGTGACGGTGTGGCACTGTTCGTATTATCCGACCTCCACCTATCGCTGGCCGCGGATAAATCGATGACGGTGTTTCGCGGTTGGGATGACTATGTGGAGCGCTTGGAGAAAAACTGGCGCGCCCTTGTAAAATCGGAGGATACGGTGGTTATTGCCGGGGACGTTTCCTGGGCTATGGCACTGGAAGATACGTTGGCAGACTTCCGCTTTTTGCACTCCTTGCCCGGGCGCAAGTTGCTGTTCAAAGGTAATCACGATTATTGGTGGTGCACCCGCCGCAAAATGGATGCCTTTTTGCAGGAAAACGGCTTGGATTCGTTGACCATCGTGCATAATGACGCCGTGGCGGTGGACGGACGTTTTGCCGTGTGTGGCACCCGTGGCTGGTTTTATGATGACAGCGAGCCGGACAACGGCAAGATCCTGCGCCGTGAAGCGGCACGCTTGAAAACCTCGCTGGATGCGGCACTGGAGACGGGGTTGGAGCCGGTGGTATTCCTGCATTATCCGCCGTTGTTCGATGGCCGTGAGTGTGAGGAATTGCTGGAGGTGCTGCGGGATTCGCCGGTTCGTCGCTGTTACTACGGGCATCTGCACGGTGCGGGGATCCGGCAGGCGTTTCAGGATGAATGGCAGGGGATACGGTTCAAATTGACCTCGTGCGATGCGCTTTCCTTCTGCCCGTTGCTGATTCCGGGCTAAAAACTTGATAAAACGGCTCAAAAAGCGAAAAATATAGTGGAAATTTTCGGCAGAATGTGGTACAATAACTTGTATTTATAATACAACAGTTTTGTATTTTAAGGATTTACAAATCATAGGAGGCAACAATCATGGCACTGAAGCAGGCAAACAAAGTAGAAACCAACCGCGTGGAGCTCGAGATCGAGGTCGGCGCCGAAGCGTTTGAGGCGGCCGTACAGACGGCATATCGCAAGAATGTCGGCAAGATCAACGTTCCGGGTTTCCGCAAGGGTAAGGCACCTCGTGCGATCGTTGAGAAGATCTATGGCACCGGTGTGTTCTATGAGGATGCGATCAACGATCTGTATCCCACCGCACTGGAGGAGGCAATCGCTGAGTCCGGTTACGAATACGTGGAGGATAAGGTCGATCTGGACGTTGTTTCCGTCGGAACCGAGGGCTTGTGCTTCAAGGCGGTCATCACCGTAAAGCCGGAGATCGAGGTTACCGAATATAAAGGTCTGAAAGCGAAGAAAAAGGCGGTTTCCGTGAAGGAAGACGAGATCAAGGCTGAACTCGAGAAGCTGCAGGATCGCAACTCCCGTTTGGTGACGGTCGAGGATCGCGCCGCTGCTGAAGGTGACACGGTCGTGTTTGATTTTGATGGCTACGTGGACGATGTGGCGTTTGAGGGCGGCAAAGCGGAGAATCATTCGCTGGTGCTGGGCTCCGGTCAGTTTATCCCGGGCTTTGAGGATCAGATTGTTGGCAAGAAGCCGGAAGAGGCGTTCGATGTCAACGTGACCTTCCCCGAGGAATATCACGCTGCCGAGCTCGCCGGCAAGCCTGCCGTGTTCAAGTGCTTGCTGCACGAGATCAAGACCAAGGAAATGCCTGAGCTGAACGACGATTTTGCCAAGGATTGCAGCGAGTTTGATACGCTGGATGAGTTGAAGGCGGATATCAAAGCGAAGCTGAAGCAGCAGAAGGAGCGCGCGGCGGATGAAGCGTTCGAGACAGAATTGATGGAGCAGCTGTGCGCCAACGTGCAGGGCGAGATCCCCAATGCTATGTATGAGAACCGCATCAACGAGAGTGTGCAGGATTTCGGTTACCGTTTGCAGATGCAGGGCCTGGATCTCGACACCTATATGAAATATACCGGCATGGATATGGAGAGCTTCCGCGGTGGCTTCCGTGAGCAGGCAGAGCGCTCCGTGAAGGTGCGTCTGGCACTGGAGAAGATCGCGGCTCTGGAGAATCTGGCTCCGTCCGATGAGGATGTGGAGGCCGAGTTCCAGAAGTACGCTGACCAGTATTCCATGGAGATCGAAAAGATCAAGTCGCTGATTCCGGATGCCAGCATCCGCGGCGATCTGGCGGTGTCCAAGGCGATGGATCTGGTGAAGGCCAACGCCGTTGCTCCCACCAAAGCGAAGGCGAAGAAAGAAGATTAATTTCTCACGTCCTGTCCCATATTAACAAAAGTGAGCGATTACCGAGAAAGGATGAGTGCTATGAGCAGTTTAGTACCGTATGTAGTAGAGCAGACCAGCCGCGGCGAACGCAGCTATGATATTTTCTCCCGTCTGCTGAACGACCGTATCATTATGCTGTCGGATGAGGTCAACGATGCGACAGCCTCGTTGGTGGTGGCGCAGCTTCTGTATCTGGAGGGACAGGATCCGGATAAGGATATCCACCTGTATATCAATTCTCCGGGTGGTTCC
>JAGBFF010000008.1 GCA_017936615.1 Clostridia bacterium
GCCGTTGCTTCGTGATCGTACCTCGCTGGTGGTAGCGCATCGGTTGTCTACCATCTTGTCGGCAGATGAGATCTTGGTAGTGGAGGACGGCGTGATTGCCGGTCGCGGCCCGCACCGTCAACTTGTCGAAGAAAACGCCCGTTACCGTGAACTGTATGAGACGCAGTTTTTGCGTCCTCTTTCCCGTACGGAAACGACGTAATGTTTGGAAGGGAAGTCGCTTTTATGAAACGGTTATTTGTGTTGCTTCTGGTTATGACATTGATATTGGTTAGCTGCGGCCGGACGGAAACCTCGACGTCGACAGGTGCGACACAGCCTTCTCAGTCGGTTCAACCGGAGACGCCGCCAACGTTTGAGGATTGCGGCGAAGAAGCGGGAATGATCTATCATAAAACGATAGCAGCCTATTCGTATTTTGAAAACGAGGATGTCGTCAGCAGCAAAAATCTCCTGTTTGTACCCGGTGGCACCGTCGTTTCCTCCGAGAAAGGTTTTGCGGTATACCCCTATACCGAGAAAAACGTGTTGGATCAGGAAGCGTTAGATGCAACGGGGCAGAACGTCATCAACAAGTATATGGTAGTGATGGCGGCGGGCAGTGTCACGCTGGAAAATGATACATATTTGCGTGTTGCTGTCGAGGGAAAACTGAGCGATGTTGTTTTGACCTATCCCGAGGGGACAGAGACACAGGTACGGGTGGTTGATACCGAGTATGAAGCCTACGGTAAGGACTACGACCGCATCACGGCGGCGCTGAAGTCCTCACCGAAGCAGGCGGTCAATTATATTTTTATCACCGATATTCACTATGACAAAAAGGATCTCACATCGGTGCAGATCAAATCGCTAAAGCAGCAAATGACCTTGGTCACCAAGATGGCCAATGAAAGCGACGCTATTGACTTCGTGGCGATAGGCGGCGACATTACCAGTGGCCACTATTCCAAAAAGTCTGACGCGGTCAAGCTTACACGGGAGATTTTGGACCCCCTCAAAGAATGTAAAAAGCCGGTGATGGTTCTCATGGGAAACCATGATGACAATTCTTATTCCGCCGGAAAAACGGTGTACATTGAGGCAACGGCAAACGGTCTGGTCAGTAAGGCGGAGTGGAATACTGCTGTGTTGGATGAATATGCGGCAGAAGGCATTGTTCACGACAGCACGGATATTGATTCGGCGTATTACTATTACGATCTGCCCGCCAAAAAGACGCGCCTGGTCTGCCTGGATGCGCTGGATTATTATCAAGAGCTTGACGAGGACGGGACAGTATCCGCTTCGTCGCTGGAACTGGATGTTGACGGGAATTCCAAGGTGGGACGCACCTACTGGGGCTACAGTGTACGTCAGCTCCGATGGCTGATGGACGAAGCTCTTACTGCTGATGAGGGATGGAATTACGTGTTCTTATCCCATATGAACGTCACGACGGAAAACTACGGTGACGAATTGCAAACGTTGTTGTCGGCGTTCCGCAACCGTACGGCATATAACGATGCGGAGGTCGGCACAAGGGATTTTGCGGCGGCGACAGGACAGATTTTGGTCTATCACTTCGGGCACAATCACGGTAATAGAACGGAGTGGAGTGAGCCGTTGGGCGCGTGGAAGATCCTCACGGGAACGGCGAATATCACCCAGCTTAGCAACAACTCGCCTTCCTCTGAAAATTATCGTGGCTTTGGCACCGATGGGGAATGTTGCTTTGATGTGGTGTCTGTCACCACGCAGGAGGTCCAAAAGTACGGCTTCGGTTTACCGAAAGATGAAACCTTGACGAATGTCCCATAATAAAAACGATCTCGCAGTGAATACTGCGGGATCGTTTTTCTGTTTCATACGCACCATATCAAAGAGCGACACGGTGGTATATCCTTATTCGCGAACCAGACCGTTGGTGCAGTCGGTACCGCAGGGGAGCGGCGTAGGGAAGGCGACGTTGAACAGATCTGTTGCTCGGTTTTCGAGCTCCCAAAGTGCCTGACATTTCTCGCTCAGTTTGCTGACCTGCGAAGCACGGTAGAGCAGCGGTACGGTCGGCTTGGAAGCGGAGAGGATCTCCTTGCCACGCTCGTTGGCCGCCAGCACACGGGCGTACGGCGGGCAGGTGGCAGCGTAACCGGCAGGGATGCCCAGATACGCTGACCAAATGAGACGGCGCACACGGGTAAGCGGATAGCGCTTGGTCTTGATACCTTCCTCCAGCTCTGCAAAGCTGCGTGCGGTGCGTGCAGCGTTGAAGGCTCGGTTTTCCAAGCCCTCCGAAATACCGGGAACCGCTTTCCAATCCTCGACGGACAGCAGACGTAATTTAGAAAGCACCGCGCGTTCAAGCAGAGAGGCGTCGGCGGGGACACGCCCGTTTTGCGCCGCATCGGACAGCGCGGCGGCAATCGGGGGCTCAAGCTGTCCGGCGGCGAGAAGCAACGTTTGTCACTGGCGCGTGTGATTCTGAAAGATCCGCCGATCCTCTTGTTGGACGAGGCGACCTCCTCACTGGATTCCATTTCAGAGAGTCACATTCAGGA
>JAGBFF010000009.1 GCA_017936615.1 Clostridia bacterium
CTTTGTCGATATCCAACAGGATCTTCTGTAAGCCCTTGAGTAGATGCAGTTTGTCCTTCGCCTTGTTCAGATCAAACACCACGCGGCGGCGCACCGATTCCACGCGGAATGCGATCCATTCCTCGAGCAGTGCACGCACGCCAAGCACCTGCGGCACACCGGCGATCAGCACGTTGAAGTTACAGCCAAAGGAATCCTCCAGCGGCGTAGCGGCATACAGTTTGCTCATCACCTTGTCGGGATCGGTGCCGCGTTTGAGATCAATGGTGATCTTCAAACCACTCAGGTCGGTTTCATTACGGATATCGTTGATCTCGCGCAGCTTGCCGCTCTTGACAAGGTCGGTAACCTTCGCCACGATCGCCTCCACCGTGGTGGAATACGGAATCTGCGTCACATCGATGCAGTTGTTGGATTTATCGTAGTTATACACCGCCCGCACGCGGATGCTGCCACGGCCGGTGTCGTAGATCTTTTCCAGATCCTCACGGCGGTAGATCAGTTGACCGCCGCTGGGGAAATCGGGAGCTTGCAGAGTAGACAGCAGATCATGGCTCGGATCCTTCATCAGAGCGATGGTCGTCTCGCACACTTCCTGCAGGTTAAACGAGCAGATATTGCTCGCCATACCGACGGCAATACCAAGGTTGTTGTTGACCAAAATCGACGGAAACGTGACCGGCAGCAGCGACGGCTCCAGCATCGTCGCATCGTAGTTGTCGACGAAATCCACCGTTTCCTTGTCAATATCACGAAACAGCTCCGCTGCGATCGGCGCCAGCTTCGCTTCGGTATAGCGGGATGCCGCACACTCAATATCCGACGAGTACGCCTTACCGAAGTTACCCTTCGATTCCACATACGGATGCAGCAGCGCCTCATTACCACGCGACAAACGCACCATCGTATCATAGATCGCCGCATCGCCGTGAGGATTCAGCCGCATAGTCTGACCTGCAATGTTCGCGGATTTGACCAGACCACCGTTGAGCAGTCCCATCTTGTACATTGTGTAAAGCAGCTTACGGTGCGAAGGCTTGCAGCCATCGATCTCCGGAATGGCACGGGACATAATCACACTCATCGCATACGGCATATAGTTTTCACGCAGCGTATCGGTGATCGCCTGCTGCTCCACCACGCCGGCACCCGCAATATGCGCGTTCGGCGGCAGTTTTCCCACCTCGGGAGTGACGGATTTGTTCTTTTTTGAAGCCATAGTCTGTCCCCTCCCTTATTCCAGATCCAACATATCCAGATATTCCGCGCCGTGCTCCGAAATCATCCGTTTACGGCCCTCCAGGTCATCGCCGAGCAACACGTCAAACAGGTACGCTGTCTCCTCTACGTCGCACGGATTGACCTTGACCAAGCGACGCGTTGCGGGATTCATCGTGGTCAGCGACATCATTTCGGGCTCGTTTTCACCAAGTCCCTTGGAACGCTGAATAGTGTACTTCACATCCCCGATCTCAGCCAGAATCTCTGCCTTTTCACGATCGTTGTAGGCAAAATACGTATCCGTCTTAGTGTTGATCTCATACAGCGGCGTTTCCGCGATGAACACCAGCCCTTCCTCGATCAGGGTGGGGGTCAGCCGGTACAGCATCGTCAGTACCAGCGTGCGGATCTGAAAGCCGTCCACGTCCGCATCCGTACAGATAATGATCTTGGAAAAGCGGAGCAGTGACAGATCAAATGTCGCCAAGTTTTTGTTCGACTTTGACTTGACCTCCACACCGCAACCCATGACCTTCAACAGATTGACGATGATCTCGCTTTTGAAGATCTTGTCGAACTCCGCTTTCAGACAGTTCAGAATTTTACCACGGATCGGAATGACCGCCTGAAATTCCGAATTGCGCGCCTGAATACAGGAGCCCATAGCCGATTTACCCTCCACAATGAACAGCTCGCGCTGGGCAACGTCGCGGGTACGGCAATCCACAAAGCCAGGCACGCGCGAAGCCAGATCGTTGCCCGACTGCAGCGTCTTTTTCAGATTCAGGCGGGTGGTCTCGGCCTTTTCTCGACTGCGCTTATTGATCAGTACCTGCTCGGCGATGCGATCCGCCTCTGCCTTGTTTTCCAGAAAATACACTTCCAGATGATGCCGCAGAAATTCCGTCATAGCTTCTTGAATAAATTTATTGGTGATCGCCTTTTTCGTTTGGTTTTCGTACGAGGTCTGCGTAGAAAACGACGAAGAAACCAGTACCAAGCAATCCTGCACGTCCTGGAACGTGATCTTGCTTTCATTTTTCAGGTACTTGCTGTTTTGGCGCAAATACGCGTCGATCTGTGCCACAAACGCCGAGCGCACCGCTTTTTCCGGCGCACCGCCGTGCTCCAGCCAGCTGGAGTTGTGATAGTATTCCAACAGATTGGTCTTGTTCGAGCAGCACAGTGCCACGTTGAACTTAACCTTATATTCGGGCTTGTCCTCACGGTCGCGGCCGCGGCGTTCACCGGTCCACACCTGCACGTCGGTCATGGCGTTTTCACCTACCAGCTCGCGCACGTAATCCTCGATACCGTTTTGGTAAACGAACTCCTCGGTTTCAAAACTGCGCCCCTTCTGCTCACGCAGAATGAAGAGCAGATTGGGATTGACGATCGCCTGCCGCCGCAGAATATCGCGGAAGTACTCCATCGGCACGGCGATATCCGTAAACACCTGCAGATCCGGCTTCCAACGGATGGTCGTACCGGTATCCCGTTTGGCGTAGGGCTCCTTCTTCAGACCGCCCACGTTTTCGCCGCGCTCAAAGTGCAGCGTGTAGCGGAACCCGTCGCGGTGCACCTCCACGTCCATGTACTCCGAAGAATACTGGGTCGCACAGGCACCCAGACCGTTCAGTCCCAACGAAAACTCGTAGTTCTCGCTTTCGTTTGTATTGTACTTACCGCCGGCGTACAGCTCGCAGAAGATCAACTCCCAGTTGAAGCGATCCTCCTTCGCGTTGAAATCCACCGGCATACCGCGACCGAAGTCCTGCACCTCAAAAGAGCCGTCTTCGTACCGCGTGGTGATGATCTTATTTCCGTGACCCTCACGCGCCTCGTCGATCGAGTTGGAGAGGATCTCAAAAACGGCGTGCTCGCAGCCTTCCAGACCGTCGGAGCCGAAAATAACGCCCGGACGTTTACGGACGCGGTCAGCGCCTTTCAGTGCGGTGATGCTTTCGTTGCCGTAGTTGGGCTTTTTTGCTGCCATCCTGTTTCCACCTTTACAAAATATAGAGTCCAACGTTTCTATTTTATACTATATATGGACATTTCGTCAAGTTTTCCCTTGGAAATTTTATAAAAGCCCCGCTTTTTTCGACTCTTTTTAAAAAAGTTCGTGCTTTTTTGATACATCCGTTGTATAATATCAGTGTTGTCGGCAATGATATTCGTTAACTTTTTTTGAATGTTACTCAAATTCATTGCATCCGGCATCAAATCGCGCTACAATAGTCTTGTCGAATTGCGACCAAAAACTTCACAGAAAGTGTGACTGTATGTTTTTTTATGAAGGGCAAACCTGTCCGGTCTGCGGACAGCACTTTGCGGAAAACGATGACATCGTAACCTGTCCCCAGTGCGGCTGTCCCCATCATCGAGATTGCTGGAAGCAGGAGGGGCATTGTCACTTTGCTGCCGACCACGGTACGGAGCGTCAGTGGGCACAAGGGGCTTCGCAAACACCGAAGCAACCGGAGACACCGCAGCGCACCTGTCCGCACTGCGGCGCCAACAACCCGGAGTTTGCCGAGTTTTGCGCTCACTGCGGTCGGGAGATCGAGCACGAAGAGTGGGCAAGCACTCCTGCAAACGATCCCGTCCCCCCTCCGCCGCCTGTCGGTCAATATACACCGCCGTTCAGCGGCGGCTTCAATCAACCGTTTCAGCAGCCGTTCCAAGTGCCCCTGCACGATCCCTACGGCGGCGTGCCGCGCACCGAGGAGATTGATGGTATACCCGTGGATCAGATCGCCGAATTGGTTGGCAATAATTCCGCTTACTATCTCCCCCGCTTTCATAAGATGACTCACGGCGGCTCCAAGGTCTCGTGGAACTGGGCGGCATTCCTCATTCCCAGCAACTGGCTGCTGTACCGCAAGAACCTGTTGTGGGGCATTGTGATCTTTATAGTCGAAACGGTGCTTCAGTTGTTTTCGCAATTTTCCGGCGATTCCCTGTTCATCGTCAACGAAGTCACCGGTGCCACGACTCTCAAGCCGATAGCTCAGCTGCTCGCCGATCCGCAGGCAAAACTGCTGTTGCTGATCGTCGGTATCGCGTCGATCGCCTCGCTGGTCCTGAGCATTTTGATCGGTATGTTCGGCAACTATCTGTACCTGCAAACCATTCTCAAGAAAGCGAAACGCCAGCAGCAGAATCCACAGCTCAAGTACGATCGCAGTTTCCTCAAGACCGGCGGCACGTCATTTGCGTTGGCGATCGCCCCCGAACTGCTCGTCATCGTGATCGAGTACGTGCAGATCATCATTACGATGTTCGTATAACGCTCACCTTATGACACCAAAAGCAGGGCACTCACTTGTGAAGTGCCCTGCTTTTTGCATTTGCTTTCCTTTACGAGGTACCTGTCGGCGGACGAGCCATTCTCACCCCTACGAGCTTGCTCCCTACGCTCTCGAATCCATGACAAACAAAATGTTTGCCGCTTTTCATATTTTGCCGTCACAAAACATAGGCTAGTGTCACAAGGAGGTCGATGCTTGTGACTCGACGAACGATCGAATGGAAACCGCTCTTGTTTTTCTTTTTGTACACCTTTATCCTCGCCGGAATTGGTATTCTGCTCAGCGGCTCTCCCTCCACCGAGGGATTAACGATGCCGCCGCTGGCACCACCCGATTGGCTGTTCCCCGTCGTCTGGACGATCTTGTATTCTCTGATGTCCGTCGCGGCGTATCTGGTGTTCGTCAGCGGTGATATCGACCGCGGCCCTGCACTTCGCCTATATCTGCTTCAAGTTCTCGTCAACATTCTGTGGCCCTTGTTCTTCTTCCGCTTCGAGTGGTACTTCTTTTCTTTCCTCTGGTTGCTTCTTTTGCTCACTCTGGTCATCTTCACCGCATTGCGATTCAAGCTTATCTCCCGAACGGCCTATCTTTTGTTTCTCCCCTACATCGCATGGCTGCTCATCGCCGGGTATCTCAATCTCGGTATTTATCTGCTCAATCGATAAAACAAGCCGCCGAAGCTTTCGCTTCGGCGGCTTTTGGTTATATCAGGGCTTGCCCGTTGATAATGAGCTTAAATCGCATACCGAGACGCTCTGCCGCCTTGCGGCAGAGGATCATACGATCCAAAAAGATCTCAAAATAATCCATCACCGCACCGTAAGCGGTATCGATCGTCAGATCAAGCTTAACAACAGTATGCTCCTCATTGATACGGAGTTCGGATTTACGAACGGAATAATTCACGCGGTCGTGAATATCGAAATTCGTCACATCGCTGTTGCGGACACGGCTGCGCCGCACGTCGGACTTATCCGCCAGGATCAACGCCGCCGCCACCGCATTCACCGGCACTCCCGTTCCCTCGTCGTGATTACCAATTGCCGTAACCACCGTGGCAAGATCCTCAGGCGGCATATCCATACCGCTTAAAATGTTGAACGCCATCAACGCGCCACTTTGCGAATGATCCTCACGGTTGATCAGATTACCGATATCGTGCAAATATCCGGCAATACGCACCAATTCCACCTCGTGCTCGGTGTAGCCGAGTGTGGCGAGCAAGTACGCGGCCGTTTTCGCCACGTGCGTCACGTGGGCAAAGCTGTGTTCGGTAAATCCCTGAGCCAGCAGTGATTCATCCGCGCGCGTAATATAAGCGCGGATCGCTTCATTATTGCGAATATCCTCAAATGTGATCATTCTCTTCACCTCCGCTTTGCTGTAAGGTTAGTATACTCCTTTTTCGCTTCTATGACAAGACATTTACAATAAAAAAGCGGAAAGGTTTCCCTTTCCGCTTTTAAGTTCACTGCTAGTTCCTTCTTTCAGATCTCCTCGTCTCCGTGCTCACGGATCCAGTTGCGCATCCAGGTCACAGCCTCAATCCCCAGATCAGCAATGCAGTTGCTGCACACGACGATTCCGTCGACTTCTCCTCTCTTGAGAAGCTCATAATACAGAGCCACCTGGGATTCCATTTGCTCTGCCGTCAGCGGACAGCTCTCTCCGTAATTCCACAAATAGCAGCCTGCCATCACGCGCTTCTTGGGAGCTAATTCGCGGATACGCATCAGGTTGGAGCGCGCCTTATCCAAATTACACCCGTTCCACATCCAGAACGTGATGACGTCAAACGTATCGAACCAAGCCGCAATGTTCTCGACTTCATAAAGCTTGTCCTCGTAACAAACGACCCACATATCCAACGGTCTTCCCGATTTTTCACATAACCGACGCTTGACCTCGCGCAGCTTTTCCGGTGTGAATTCCGCAATGCGCTCCGGCAAAAAGAAATCATCAAATACACCACCGCTAATGTTGGAAAACATCTTCGCTTGACGGCAAACCTCATCAAGGTCACCCCACGGCGTAGTGGGTTCACAGCTTGCGCCCAACAACGACCATACGACTTCTTTGCAGGTATCCAACGCCAGCGATTCCTGATCGTAAGGGGGCATGGGATGTCCCATCATACGCACACGGCACACGTTGGGAATATCAAAATATACCGCGCCCTCCATCGCCGTCATACGCGAATGACCGGGCAAATTATACGGATTGTCCTTTTCATAGTGCACATCAGGCGATTGTCCCCACAGCCATAATTTATCACGCAATTTTGCCATAGCTCTTTCCTCCCTTTTTTCTGATTTTAGCAACCGAGAACCGAAAAGGGCTATGATAAAACCCTGAAATGACTTGTCTAAAATTACGGTTTTTTTAGACAAGTGCTTGACTTTTCGATGAAACATTATACAATCGAAGGCGGAGGTTGACGTTATGAATAAACCGATTTCCTGCAACTACCGCATCGGCGCATACAGCGTGCTTCCGCCACACTGGCAAGGACGCAATCTGTGCTTGCCGGACAGTAAGTTTTACTTCGTACAAGGGGGCGAAATCGTTGTTGAGATAGCCGATCAGCGGATCGTAGCAGGCCCCAACGATCTGTTGCTGATCCCAGCGCGCACCGTACATTCCTGCTATCTTACGGAATCCAACTATGCCGCGAAGTCGTGGTGTCATTTTGAACTTAAGTACGATAACCGTGATTTTTTTGAGCATTACAGCATTCCAGTGAAAATTCACATTGCAGACGACCCCACCGTAGGTCGGCTGTTTCGAGACTTGTTCGCGACAAGCCGCCTTTCCCCACCACACTGTGATCTGATCGCCTCGGCAATCCTTGCTCAATTGGTTCAATACTATTTTGAACACGCGGATATCCGAAAGCGCATACCGTCCGAGGATCGTATCCATTTGGCTATCCGGTATATGGAGGAGCATTATGCTGACCCATTGACACTGCATCACCTCGCCTCATTGGTGGGTTACTCCCCAGGGCATTTCAGCTCTTCCTTCAAACGTGCCACCGGCTATCCTCCGATGCGATATCTCAACAACGTTCGCATCAATCATGCCAAGAATCTGCTTCAGTTCACCAATGAGTCTGTCACAAGTATTCTCGAAAAAACCGGGTTTACCGATGCTACCTATTTTTCGAAATATTTCAAGCAATGCATCGGTTACTCACCGCTAAAATTCCGCATGCTGTGCTCCGATAAAAACAAGTAAAGAGCAGCGATGGTTTACATCGCTGCTCTTTTTATGAGTCGTCCGTATCAATAGTTGATCGTCGTATAGGTGCGATCCACGAGTGAATCGGTGAAATTACTGCCCACACGTACCAGATGGATGCGACGTTTTGCGGAATCCAGCGCAAACACCGTCACGCAATCCTCCGCTTTCGTGCCACGCTCACGCGGCAGATCGCAACCAAAATTCTGCCAATCGTCGTTGGCGGTTGCTGCAAACGAAATGACATTCTGATCGGGGTACACGGTGCTCTTACCAATCATATCGCGATGATAGTGCCCGACAATATACGTCACGAACACACCCTCGCCACGTACCGTGAAATCCGCGTTGACCATAAGCGTCGGAAGCCAATCGTATTTTTCGATCGGCGGATAGGCCTTAGATAACGTCTCGCCCTTTACCCACGCATTCACGACGTCCGGCACCAAATCGCTTTTGCCGTACAGTTCCTCCTCGCCATTGAAGCCGCCTTTTTCCTGCGTCCAATCGCCTTCGATCTTGACGACGCTGTCGGGATACCCGTGACGTGCAATAATGACCTGATACCCCTGCGGTACATTGGCAAGCGTTTCCACCAGCCAATCCACCTCTTCCTGATTCAAGCATTCCGCGCCGCGGTGCAGTACGAAATCACCGTTCTCATTGCGATTCTCAGGTGCCATATAGTTATCCAAAACGATCAACGTGATCTTGTACTCATCCCAATTGACGGAATAATACGTCTTATCGATGTCCGGAATGCGAATTCGCGTACGCGTGGTACGGATATACTTTTCCAGCACCTCTGCTTTGGTACCGCACAGTTCTTTCTTCACGTTATTACCGCCGTCGTGATTACCGATTGTCGTATAAAACGGTTTGTTGGAGGAGTTAACGGCCAAATAGTACCAGGAACCGTCGTTCTCCGTATAGTTGCCGCCCTGAATGTCACCCAGGCAAATACCGCAATCCAGCGCATCCATACCGTTGAGATAATCGATCGCACTCTGCATCTGCTTTGCGCAGCGATGCACGTCGGTCGTCACCAACATCGCAAACCGCTTCGGTTTTCTCTCACCGTGGCCAAACACACCAAGGTTTGCCGCTGCATTCACAATATGCTCGACGTCCTTGTTGCGTGCGATAATGGCGCTTTCATGATAACTCATAACAACATCTCCCCACTTTTTATCCTGTATTTTCACCTGCCGATGCAGGCATTCACCAACTTATTGCACGGTGCTTTCCGCTCTGCCGAGCAAAAACACCGACAAGAGAATCAGTACAATGCCGATCCCGGAAAACACGGTCAGCGTTTCACCAATCATGAATCCAAACACAGTGGCAGACATCGGCTCGACGATTGCCAAGGCAGAAGCTGTTCCGGCCGGTAATGTCCTCATAGCTAACGTGTAGAGAACGTATGGCATAAAGCATGTCGCAAGTCCCATCGCCACGATCAGAGGAACGGCTGCCGCCGTGTTCTCACCTATCCGTTCAACAGCCACCAACGGGTTACAAACGCATAGCCCAATGATCGCTACCACCAGGAAATTATACAATGTCGCAGATACCGGGCTGCTTTGACGCCGCATTTCCAGCTTTGTCATAATATTATACGCGGCATACGACAGACCGGATAGCACGCCGAACAGCACACCCTCGGTGTTGATTGTCATACCGCCAACGACACCCGCCACCAAGCAGCAGCCAGCCAGCATACAGACCATCGAAATCAGTTTCAGTCGAGATAACCGCTCACCAAAAAACAAAACCGAAAACAACATCACATACACCGGTGCCATATACATCAGCACCACACCTGTTGCAATGGACGAGGCCTGCATTGACATGTAATAGAACGCCGCCGTGCCAAACAATGTCACACCGCTTCCCAAAAACGTCAGCAGCTCTAACGGTTTTACCTTCAGCAACCGTACATCACGGATCAGCACATATACCAACATACACAAGAAGGATACTAATCCTCGCAACGCTGTCAGCTGTAGTGATGAAAAGCCAAAAGGCTGCAGCCAGTGAACGAACAGACCTGAAGTCCCCCAGCCGATCCCTGCTACAATGATATACAACAATGACCTTTTTTGCAACCTATTTTTCCTTCTTCCGCTTACGGTAGTACCCTACAGCAATTCTATTCCTGTATGCTTGGCATCTTCCTCGACGCTTTCCTCGTCGAACGTACGGTTTCTATCCTCAATCATCTTAAAAGAAGCGTAATCATACAACCCAAACTCCTTCCGAGACCGCTGATCAAAATTGAATGCATCATAGCCGGTATCCCTATCTTTTGTACTGCACGCGTCATCTATCGGCTGTGTTCTTCATCCGAGCAACACACCTCAATACCGATTACCCCGTACTTTTTCTGTTCTTCAACGGAATAGTACTGTTCCATATCGGACGGCTGCGCCGTGTCGATATCCTCGGTCGTATATCCGCATTTCAACAAAGGTAACGCCGCATACAGTTCCTCAAAGCTGCCAAACCGATGCAGTTTCAGAACACTGACATCAAGCGTTTCTCCGGTAATGGTATTCGTGAAAACGATCGTATCCCCTGCCTTGATTTGTTGACGTTTCTCATCGAACAAGCGGAGCTCGATCGTCTTTTCGCCGCTCTTTATCTTCTCAAACGGAGAAGCGTGCAGCTTCATACGGTGCACAGCACTCCTCCGACTTAACCGAGCAACCGATTCGACGTGCGCCGTTCTTGGAAACATATCCACCGGTGTGACTCGCTCTGTTACATACCCCCACTCGGCAAACAGCTTCAGATCCCGTGCCAAGGTTGCCGGGTCGCAGGAAACATACACCACGCGATCGGGATTCATATCCGCAACCGTACGGAGCAAGGCAGGCTCACAGCCCTTGCGAGGCGGATCCAGCACCACGACATCGGGACGCCAGCCCTCTGCTGCCAGTTGTTTTGCCGCTTGTGCAGCATCAGCGGCAATAAACCGCGCATTGGCAACACCGTTATCCGAAGCGTTACGGGCAGCATCCTCCACCGCCTGCGGCACGACCTCGACTCCTACCAATTCACGAGCACGGTGTGCCATGGACAGCCCGATCGTTCCTGTACCGCAATACAAATCGAGAAGTGCTTCCTCGCCTGTCAACGCCGCTGCTTCGGCTGCCAATCGGTATAACCGCTCTGCCTGATCGTGGTTTACCTGATAAAACGACAGCGGCGACAAACGGAACTTAAGATCACAGAGTGTATCGGTGATATATGGCTCACCATACAGCGGATAGCTCGTCTTGCCAAGCACCACGTTGGTATCCTCGGCATTCAGATTGACCATCACCGAACTCAGCCCCGGTACCGCTTCACGCAGCGCCGCAACCAAGCACTCGGTATCCGGCAATTTGCCGCACGTGCATACAAGACATACCATCCGCTCACCGCTTTTTGCGCCTTCACGGATATAGATATGCCGCAGTACACCACTGCCGTTGGTTTCATCATAAATCGGCACACGGTTCTTCTTTGCCCACTGTGCCACCACGTCCAGCGCTTTTTCAAACGCCTCCGGCTGCAACAAGCAATCGCGCTGTTCAATCACACGGTGACTGCGGGCGGCATACAAGCCGATCACCGGACGATGCTCGCCCGGCGCAACCGGATACTGCGCCTTATTGCGATACCGGTCAGGCCGCTCGCACGCCACGATCGGTTCAGGCCTCAGCGACAACCCGCCAATGCGCTCCAACGCATCCGCCACACGCTGCCATTTACAGAGAAGCTCTGCTTCATAGCTCATATGCCGATAGGTGCAGCCACCACACTTACCGAATGCAGGACAATCCACCCGCGGCAAGCGGTCAACTGATGGAGAAACCAACTCCTCCACCCGGCCAAAAGCCAGGGTTTTCTGTACCTTGACGATGCGGCAACGGATCACATCGCCGATCGCTGTAAATGGAACAAAAATCGCGATGCCGCGTTCATCAGTGGACTCAGCATAGCGTCCGATACCGCTTCCCTCCGCACTCATGGC
>JAGBFF010000089.1 GCA_017936615.1 Clostridia bacterium
CCCTCATGATAGTGCTCGCTGCCGGCGATTTCGCGGCCGCCCAGACGGCCAGAGGCACAAACCTTGATGCCCTTGGCGCCGGCGCGCATAGCGCGTGCCATGGCGTTCTTCATTGCGCGGCGGTGGGAAATACGCTTCTCCAGCTGCTGAGCAATGTTCTCAGCCACCAGCTGGGCGTTCATGTCAGCGTTGCGGACCTCAACGATGTTCAGCTTCACCTTCTTGCCGATCATCTTCTCGACAGCCAGGCGGTACTGCTCGATCTGCTCGCCGCCCTTGCCGATCACGACACCGGGACGTGCGCAGTGCAGATAGACGGTGACGGTATCAGCGCTGCGCTCGATCTCGATCTTGGGAACGCCGGCACCGTACAGGGTCTTCTTCAGGAACTTGCGGATCTTCTGATCCTCGACGATCAGATCGCCGACCTTCTCATCACTGGCATACCAACGGGAATCCCAGTCTTTGATGACGCCCACGCGCAGGCCGTGGGGATTAACTTTCTGTCCCATAAACTGTTCTCCTCTCTCTTATGCCTTTTCTGCCACAGCGATGGTGACATGAGAAGTACGCTTGTTGATACGGTAAGCGCGGCCCTGAGCGCGGGGCATCATGCGCTTCAGGATGGGGCCGGGGGTAGCGAACACCTCGGTGACCACCAGCTTAGCGGGGTCCATGCCGAAGTTGTTCTCAGCGTTAGCGCAAGCGCTCTTCAGCAGCTTCATCAGAGGCTCGGAAGAGGACTTGTTGGTCTGCATCAGGATAGCCATGGCGGTGCCGGCATCCTTGCCGCGGATCAGATCGCAGACGATCTGAACCTTACGGGGAGAAATGCGGACATAGCGCAGATGAGCCTTTGCAATCTTGTTTTCCATGTTCAGCATCCTCCTTTATCAGTCTTTGCGATGGCCGCGGAAAGTACGGGTGGGAGCGAACTCACCCAGCTTGTGACCGACCATGTCCTCGGTAACGTAAACCGGCACGTGCTTGCGTCCGTCATGCACCGCGATGGTGTGACCGACGAAATCCGGGAAGATGGTGGAGGCGCGGCTCCACGTCTTGAGGATGCGCTTCTCCCCGGCCTTGTTCATTTCCTGAATCCTTTTCAACAGAACGGGCTGTACGAAAGGACCCTTCTTTACGCTTCTACCCATAAAAATGAATCTCCTTTCGCTTACTTACCGTTGCGGCGCTTCACGATAAACTTATCGGACGCCTTGTGATTCTTGCGGGTCTTGTAACCCAGCGCCGGCTTACCCCACGGGGTGACCGGGCCCGGACGACCGATGGGAGACTTACCTTCACCACCACCGTGCGGGTGATCGCAGGGGTTCATGACGGAACCGCGCACCGTCGGACGCCAACCCATGTGACGCTTACGACCGGCCTTACCGATCTTGACGTTCTCATGGTCGAGGTTGCCGACCTGACCGATGGTCGCCATGCAGTTCAGCGGAATGTTGCGCATCTCGCCGGAGGGCAGACGGATCATCGCCAGATTGTTTTCCTTACCGACCAGCTGAGCCATAACACCGGCAGCGCGAGCGAGCTGAGCACCCTTACCGGGATACAGCTCCACGTTGTGGATGAACGTACCGGTGGGGATGTTCACCAGCGGCAGAGCATTGCCGGGCTTGATGTCCGCATCGGCGCCGGCAGAGATCACATCACCGACGGACAGGCCCTGCGGAGCAACGATGTAGCGCTTTTCGCCGTCTTCGTACTGCACCAAAGCGATGTTCGCGCTGCGGTTGGGATCGTACTCCAGGGTCAGGACCGTGGCAGCACCCAGCTTGTTGCGCTTGAAGTCGATGATGCGGTACTTACGGCGGTTACCACCGCCGCGATGGCGGACGGTGATGCGGCCGTAGCTGTTACGGCCGGATTTTTTCTCCAAAGGAGCCAACAGGCTCTTTTCCGGCTCCACCTTGGACAGGTTGCTGTAGTCCAGAACGGACATACCGCGGCGTCCGGGCGTTGTCGGTTTATAAAGTTTCGTAGCCATTCGATTCACTCTCCTATTTCTTGGCTTAGCGGGACACGGCCGCTTCCTCGTTTACGAGGTGTGTCCCATACATTGCCCGACCTTCGTTTTCTTTCGGTCGTCGATTAGAACATACCGTCGAAGAACTCGATGGTCTTGGAGTCGGGCTTCAACGTAACGATCGCTTTCTTCCAATCGGAAGTGT
Source organism: Clostridia bacterium (assembly GCA_017936615.1). Lineage (GTDB taxonomy): Bacteria > Bacillota > Clostridia > Oscillospirales > Acutalibacteraceae > RGIG3009. The sequence continues at coordinate 2,190 of JAGBFF010000089.1, forward strand.
AACCGACGTTGCGACCCATGCGGCGCTGATGACCCTTCATGCTGACAGTGTTGACCTTGTCGACCTTGACGCCGAAGATCTCTTCCACAGCCTTCGCGATCTCAATTTTGTTAGCGCGACCGTCCACACGGAAGGTGTACTTCTTCTCGGGCAGCATGGAAACCGCCTTTTCCGTAATGACAGGCGCCAGAATAATATCACGGGCGTTCATTATGCGTACACCTCCTCAATCTTAGCGACGGCATCCTTCACCACGATGAAGGTATCGCAGTTGAGGATATCGTAAACATTCAGCGTGTTGACCAGCGCGGTCTTAACACCGGGAATGTTGCGGGCGGACAGGACCGCTTTCTCGTCCTTTTCAGGAAGAACGATGAGCACCTTCTTTTTCGCCTCGAGAGCCTTCAGCATCTCAACGACGGTCTTGGTGCGGATGGACTCGAGCGTCAGCTCGTCCAAAACCAGCATTTCACCGTTCTGCACCTTGGAGGAGAACGCCGACTTCAGAGCGAGGCGACGAACCTTCTTCGGCAGCACATAGGTGTAGCTGCGCGGCTTCGGGCCGAGGGCGATACCGCCGTGCGTCCACTGAGGAGCGCGGGTGGAACCCTGACGGGCGTGACCGGTGCCCTTCTGTCTCCAGGGCTTACGGCCGCCGCCGCTCACCTCGGAGCGAGTAAGGGTGGACTGAGTACCCTGGCGCTGATTTGCCAGATAGTTGACAACGGCGCTGTGCAGCACGGTGGCGTTGGGAGCGATACCGAAGATGGCATCCGACAGCTCCATGGTGCCGGTCTGCTTGCCGGTCATGTCAAAAGTAGTAACTGTAGCCATGATAATTTCCTCCTTCCCTTACGCCTTCACGGAATCGGAGATCAGGACCAGTCCGCCGCGGGGGCCGGGAACGGCACCTTTGATCGCGATCAGATTGTTCTCTGCGTCAACCTTGACGACCGTGAGGTTCTGGACGGTTACGCGCTCAGCGCCCAAGTGACCGGCGCCCTTCATGCCTTTGAACACGCGGGCCGGGTCGATAACACCCTGCGAACCGGAGTGGCGAGCCACAGGACCGGTACCGTGGGTTTCCTTCAGACGGCTGTGGTTCCAGCGCTTGATAACGCCGGCGTAACCCTTACCCTTGCTCACACCGACAACATCAACCGCGTCGCCGGTTGTGAAGGTGTCCGCCTTGACGATATCGCCCACGCTGTAAGCGTCGCAGTCGTCGAAGCGAAACTCTCTGAGGGTCTTTTTGGGAGCAACGTCCGCTTTGTCAAAGTGGCCCTTCATGGGCTTGTTGACATTCTGTACCTTAGCGTCACCGAAACCGAGCTGCACTGCTGCGTAGCCATCGTTTTCGGCGGTCTTCTTCTGAACAACGACACAGGGGCCGGCCTCAATGACCGTAACCGGAACGACGTTGCCCTTTTCGTCGAAGATCTGCGTCATGCCGATCTTCTTGCCGATGATGCCTTTTTGCATTGTCTATACCTCCTTGGTTATTGGTTCCCGTTCGGGAACATGACCTCGCTGGGACGGAACCGAAGGATCGCTCCTTCTGTCAAACCGGCATTACAGTTTGATTTCGATTTCCACACCGGCGGGGAGTTCAAGGCCCATAAGAGCCTCGACCGTTTTGTTCGAGGGCCGCAGGATGTCGATCAAGCGCTTGTGCGTACGGGATTCAAACTGTTCACGGGAATCCTTGTACTTGTGCACGGCACGCAGGATGGTGACGACTTCCTTCTCCGTGGGGAGCGGCACCGGGCCGGAAACGCGAGCGCCGGTACGGCGAGCGGTCTCCACGATCTTCTCGGCGGACTGATCCACCAGCTGATGATCGTAACCCTTAATACGAATACGGATCTTTTCTTTGACTGCCACTGAAAAACGCCTCCTTAAATTTGTTTAGTTGGCGGGCGACGCCAAAACCGCACACTCTGCCGTGTGTTCCCACACCGGCGTTTTAAAAACCGGATACTTGTTTGGGTCCAAGCTCCGGGTGCGATGTAAGCGTCTTGAACAAGACTGTGCCAGACCTGCGCCGCAAGTACGCAAAGACAGTGTGCAACTCACCGTCCGTGGGAGTCTGACTCTTACAGCTATTCCTGTCGCCCGGTTTGAAATCGGACATGCTCGGCGGAAAAACCGGCCTGTTGCAAGGCCGCAACCTCCCGCGTCATCGCTTGTTGTGCAGTCCGCACGACCGCAAAAAGGGCGCAAAATGCCCTACCTCCCATAATCGTGCCTTGCTATTGTACTGCAACCGACAGAAAAAATCAAGTCTTTTTTGAAATTTTTTCGAAAAATTTTTATATTTATTCCTTATTATATATAAGACGCATGCTTCGTCTGCTCCAAACGGTATTCCCGACGGTATTCCGTCGGCGTCAATGCGTACTGCTTGCGGAACAACCGCGCGAAATGTCCTGACTCCGACAGGCCGACACGCTCCATGATCTCCGACACCGGCAGATCGGTCTCCTCCAGCAACCGCTTCGCCGCCTCCATCCGCCGCTCGGCCACATACCGCGCGGGGGTTTGTCCCGTGCAGCCGCGGAAGTAGCGAATAAAATGGTTGGGATGCAGGTGACAGCGCGCCGCCAACTCAGCGTTGTCGAGGTCTCCGTCCAGGTGTTCGTGGATATACGCCAACAAATTCTGCAGCTGTTCCTCCTGCTCGCCGCCCACCAGCACCTCGCCCGCCTGCGCCACGGTGATATACCGCGCGAGCAGCGACAGCAGATACGCCTTGGCGTTAAGCCGATCATCCAGGCGGTCGCTGCTGTTCGCCTCGATCAGCCGATGAAACAGCTCGCGCGACGGATCGTCTGCCGCCACGTGTATCAAGCGAGGCAGCTTCAGCATCTGGGCAATCTCCGCGTTTGGATACAGATCAAAATGGATCCAGTATTTCTCCAACGGTTCGCCCGGAATATAGCTGTATTTGTGCCGCGTTCCCGCCGGAATGAAAAACCACGTTCCGGCTTCTCCGACATACTCTTTGCCTTCGATCGTCAAGCGACAACGACCACCGGTAATATAGTAAAATTTGTTTTGCACAAAGGTATGCTCGCGGTATTTCCACTCCTCACCCGGGCGCAAGGAAAACGCGCCGCCGATATGGCACACCGCGTTCAGATTTGCAAAATACACATCCTGTAAATACGCCATCTTTCTCACCTTTTCAAAACTACGCTAATTTTATACCTTTATTGCGTAAACGCCGTTCTTTTCTTTTTATTCTAACAACGATATACTGAACTTGTCAAGATGACAACTTAGAAAGGATGATTTTACATGAGCAGCATCGAATACGCCTACACTTATCCCCGCGAGCTGGAAAAAGCGAAGGCGGAACAGTGGCCCATCTTAATCCCCGTCGGCACGATGGAGTATCACTCCGCACATTGCCCGTTCGGCTGTGACACCCTGGCCGCTATGGGTCTGGTGCGTGAGATCGCCAAAAAAGTCGACTGCGTCGTGATGCCGCCCGTGTGGTACGGTGCCGCCAGTTACGCCGTCGGCGGTCCCGAAAAGAACTCCCTTCACGTGGATTGCGACACGCTCGAGCAGTATATGTACTGCATCCTGAAATCGCTGTTTAAGGCCGGTTTCACGCGCAACATCCACATCTTCATCTGCCACCAGACGGAGGACTATAATCCCCAGTCGCTCGCGTGTATGAAAGCAGCTCGCAAGCTGATCTTCGAATATCTCGAGGAGACCGGCGGCACCGGCTGGTGGGGCAATAACGACAATGCGGAGTTCTACTCGCAGTTGTTCGAAAAAGACAATCCGTGGAACTGGATCCGCACCCACGGTCCGCTGAAAACCAAACGGGACTATCTGAAGGAGTTTAAAGGCGATCACGCCGGTAAATGGGAATGCAGCTACCTGGAAGCGCTGTACCCCGGCAGCATCAAGCTTGACCGTCTCTCTGAGACCGACGACTGGTTTGCACAAAGCGCCGTCGAGATGGATGTCGAGCTCGGCAAGCGCCACACCGAAGCGCGTGTTAAACACTTCTTGCAAGAGATTGGACGGGATGATTTGTGTTAAATAAAGAGAATCGCTACGATTTTTACAAGCGCCTAATCCCCATTCATAAACCCAACCGCCGCAACCGCGCACTAACACCGAACAACAACGAGTGGGCATTTCCCGACGGCGCGATCATCCGTTTGCCGGAAAATCCCGACAAGGTGCTTAAGACCGCCGCGCTGGACTTCATCGATTACCTGCTGACCTCCATGAACATTTCCGCACGTCTGACGTTTGAGCAAACGGGATTTGCCCACATCAACGTCAGTGTTGACAGCGAAGTCCCCGGCCCGATCGGCTATCGCATCGTCACCACCGCCGAAGGCGTTACTCTCATTGGCTCCGACGCCGCCGGAGCGGCCCAAGGCTTCTATTCGCTGGAGGATCGGATGAACCTGCGTTGTGCGCCGTTTTTGGAGATCGGCACGGTAACGCGCCGCTCCCTCTTCGCCAGCCGCTCAGTCCATTCGCCGTTTGGTATGTTTGAATATAACGACGAATGCTTTGCGTGGATGGCACATCTCGGCTACAACTCCATCTCCCTGTGGCTAGAGGACAGCGGTACCTCCCTGCGTGGGGATACCGTCAACGTGCAGCTTCTGTGCGAACGCGCCGAAAAATACGGCATTCGTGTTAGCGCGTGCCTGTTCCAGCTTCACGATCGTCACCCCGACGATCCCGGCTCGCAGGAGTATTATGACAAACTTTACGGCGATTTCTTCGCCGCCTGCCCGAAACTCAGCGGTGTCAGTCTTGTGGGCGAATCCCAGCAATTCCAAAGCCGCGACCCGCGCGTCGGCAAATCGCCCAATACCGAGAACTATCACGAAAACATCCCGACGGGAAAAATGAGCCCCGGTTGGTGGCCGTGTGAGGATTATCCCAAATGGGTTGAGATGATCAAGCGCGCCATCAAAAAAGCAAAGCCCGACGCCGGTGTGGGTTTTAGCACCTATAACTGGGGGTTTGCACCCGAAGAGGACCGCATCGCACTGATCAACGCGCTTCCCGAAGGTGTCGGCATCAATCCGACGTGGGATATGTTCGAGCAGTTTGAGCGCGACGGCGTTACCGAGGATGTTGTCGACTATACACTTTCGTTCACAGGCCCCGGCCGCTACTTTGTCAGCGAAGCGGAGGCGGCGCACAAGCGTGGACTCGGACTCTCCATCAACGCTCAATCCGGTGGACGGACGTGGGATTTCGGCGTCGTTCCTTATGAGCCGATGCCGTACGCCTGGATCGACCGCTACGAGGCGATCGTCGCCGCCTGCGAGCGATGGAATATCCGCGGCATCACCGAGAGCATTCACTACGGCTTCTGGCCGTCCATCATCTCGCTTCTGGAGAAGGAAGCGTTCTTCACGGGTGGTATGCCGCTGCACGAGCTGCTTCCCAAACTCATCGCCGCCGAATTCGGCGCGGATCACGTTGACACGATCGACAAAACGTTCCGTCTGTGGTCGGAGGCTATTCGTTATATGATCCCCACCAACGAGGATCAGTACGGGTCCCTCCGTACAGGCCCGTCGTATCCGCTGTGGCTGACCGATGTCAACACCCTGCCCAATTTCGGACGTGTGCCGACGAACAACAACCCGGTGCACACCGGCATCTACTACACCTACTACAAGGAAAACGTCTCCGGCCGCAACTCGTTGCCGAGTGTTCGTCGCCCCGTAGAGATTGCCGCTATTGAAAAAATGACAGCGTTGCTCAAAGAAGGCGTGGCACTGCTGGAGAGCATCCCCAACCCCAACGAAGAGCTTGAACGACTGCTTCTTCTTGGAAAATACCTGGTTTGCTCCTCGGTGAGTGCGATCCACGCTAAACGCTTTTTCACGCTCAAGGCGCGATTGTTCGCATGTGAGTCGCGCGAAGAATCGGCAGCATTGCTCGACGAAATCGAACAGGTGATGCGTGCCGAACGCGCCAACGTCGAAGCCGCCATTCCCGTGGCCGAGCAAGACTCCCGCCTCGGTTGGGAGCCGAGTATGGAGTATGTGGGCGATGCGTATTGTCTGCGTTGGAAGTTGCGTCAGTTGGATTACGAGCTGAACACCACGCTTAAGGTATACCGCAAGGCAAACGCTCTCGGCACACCCGAATACGAGCGTTACGCTGATGCTCCCGTCGTGGTGTTCCATTAAACGCAAAAAGAAGAGGCTCACGCCTCTTCTTTTTTATTGCATCAATATATCGATTGCTTCGCAGTAGCCGTCGAAGCCCTTGCCGCAGATCGTTTTTACACAAACGGGACTGATGAACGAATGACGGCGGAACTCATCACGGCTGTTGATATCCGAGATGTGTACCTCCACCGTGGGGATCGCCACCGCTTTGAGCGCATCCAAAATTGCCACACTCGTATGCGTGTATGCCGCAGGGTTGATAACAATGCCATCGATCTTGTCAAAATACGCTTGCTGAATCGCATCGACGATCGCGCCCTCGTGATTGGATTGGAAAAACGAGACTTCCACGCCGCGCACCGCCGCGTGGTCAGCAATCTGCTGCAACAACATCTCATATGTCTGCTTGCCGTAGATATCCGGTTCGCGGATACCCAGCATATTCAGATTGGGTCCGTTGATTACCAAAACTTTCATTTCAGCACCTCCAAAATACGCTCACAAGTCACCTGCGGATCGTCATCCACGGCGACGATGTGATCCGCCATACCGCGGTACAGCGGCAACCGCTGTTCATACAGCGCCTGCAGCGCCGCCCTGCCGTTCGATAGCGGGCGACCGACGGTTGCTAATTTTTCAATCGACCGTTCCAAAAAGATCACGACGCCGTTCTGCCGTAGTGCCAATCGGTTACGCTCCCGCAGGATCGCACCACCGCCGGTGGCGATCACCTGACCGAGCCGCTTTCCCGTCTCCTCGACCGCCGCTTCTTCCAAATCGCGGAATGCCATCTCACCATCTGCGACGATGATATCGGGAATGGTGCGACCTGCCGTCTTTTCAACCACAACATCGGTGTCGGTAAATTCCTTATCAAGCCTCTGTGACAGCAATCGCCCCACGGTGCTCTTGCCGCAGCCGGGCATTCCCACCAATACCACATTACAAAACCGCTGTGCCATCGAGCAAACCGTGCTTTCTATCAATTCATCATCGAAAGCACGCTCAAAAAAGATCTCTGCCGCACGCTTTCCCTGCGCCACGAGCATTTCAAGACCGTTGACAGCGATCATCCCGAGTTGCTCTGCATCCAAAAGAAGCTGTGTCTTCAGCGGATTGTAGACAATATCCACCACCGCCTCGCACTCGGGAAACCGCGTAAGATCCAACGGTGCAACCAGATTGTGCGGATACATTCCGACCGGCGTGGTGTTCACGATCACACCGGCATCGGCGTGGCGCTCAAGATTGTCATAGTTATTTTCGCCGGAGCGCGAGATCACCACGACTTCCCGCGCCTGCATATCGCGCAAGACACAACACGCCGTGACCGACGAGCCACCGCTGCCCAGCACCAGCACCTTACGTCCCGTCACGGGAACACCGTTTTTCTCCAGCAGATACCGAAAACCAAAATAATCGGTGTTATAGCCGCGCACAGCATCACTGTCAAAGCGGATGGTGTTGACGCTGCCGATGCGCTGCGCCGTCTCATCCAGCTCGTCGCAAAACGCCATCACGTCTTTTTTGTACGGGATGGTCACGTTGATGGCACGAAACTCGGGGGCGACAAAAAACGCTGCCAGTTCGTCTTTTTCTTTTTCAATGAGCGTGTAGGGATACTCCCCAAAATAGCTGTGGATCTGCGGCGACAGGCTGTGCCCGAGCCGCTCTCCCAGCAATCCGAAGCGTTCCATCACACGACCTCGGTATAGCTGCCGAGATACTGGAACTTATCCGCCTCCGCCTGCAGCTGGGACAACAGGTTTTCAAACGCCTCGGAATACACCGACACCTCGATGTCGAAGTAGAACATAAACTCAAAATCCCGACCGGGAAGCGGGCGGCTCTCCAACTTCAGCAAATTAACACCCAGCGAATAGAACTTGGACAGGATGCTGTGCAGTGCGCCGGGCTTGTGCGGCAACACCAGCATCAAGCTGGTACGGCTCGCGCCGGGGTAGATCTCCAACGGCTTGGCAATACAAATGAACCGTGTATAATTGTTGTCCACGTTCGGCAACGCCGTTTCAAGAACGTCCAGATCGTACAGTGCCGCACAGGATTCCGAGGAGATCGCTGCCACGTCAGTACGACCGCTTTCCGCCACAGCCTTTGCCGCCATCGCGGTGTTTTCGCAGACGTTGACACGAACATTCTTCAGCCCCTGCAAAAATTCGCTGCACTGTTGGATCGCCTGCTCGTGTGAGTAGATCTCCTTGATATCCGACAGCTTCGTACCCTTCGGTGCCAGCAGCACGTGCGAAATGTGCAGACGGGTGCTGCGGACGATGTGGAAATTGTACTTCATCATCAGATCGTAGATCTGATTGACCGAGCCCGCCGAGCTGTTTTCCAGCGGCAGAATACCGTAGCGGCACAAGCCTTTGTCGACTGCATTGAACACGCCCTCAAAGCTGTTCATATACATAATATTTGCCGCAGGAAACAGCTTGTCGCAGGCGAGCTGCGAATACGCGCCCTCCACGCCCTGACATGCCACAAATGCACGCTCCGGGAATACTTTGTCGGTGTTTTCGATACCGCTGCGGATCTTCTCGAGCAAAGCGCCGTCGAAACCAAGACGGTGGTTTTGATACGAGCGGCTGAGGCTGAGGATCAGATTGTACAGCACGCGAGTCTGCGATTCCAGTTCCTCTCCTGCCAGCTCCGACACGCGTTCCAGCAACCGACGTTCACGTGCGGGATCCAGCACCGCACGACCACTTTCCTTCTTCTCATCCGCCACCTGAGCAGACACACCCATACGCTTAACAAACAGCGCAACCAATTGTTCGTCGATCGCATCGATCTCCCGACGCAGTTCTTCCATCCCCATAGGTAGTTCCTCCTTAAATCAGATAATCACACAAAACAACGGCACACGCCGCTTCCACGCACGGAACGGCACGCGGCACGATGCAGGGGTCGTGCCGCCCCCGAATTACCAACGGTTCGACCTGCCCTGTACGGCGATTGAGCGTTTGTTGCTCCTTCGCAATGGACGGTGTCGGTTTGATCGCCGCACGGAACACCAGCGGCATCCCGGTACTGATACCACCCAACACACCGCCGTGGTTGTTGGTGCACGTGCGGATCACACCGTCCTTTTCGTAATAACAATCGTTGTTCTCCGAGCCACGCAGTGTCGCCGCTTCGAAGCCGTTGCCAAACTCAACACCCCGAACAGCAGGAATACCGAACACCGCCGCCGATAACCGATTTTCCAAACCGTCAAACATCGGATCGCCGATGCCGGCAGGTAATCCCACCGCGGCGCATTCGATGATACCACCGACGGAATCACCGTCTGCACGCGCCGCCTCGATGACGGCGCGCATCGCGTCACCCGCCGCCTCGTTCAGCACCGGGAACGTGCCACCCAAAAAATCAGCAGCGGTCACCTTCACCGTATCAAACGGTGTGTCTTTAACACCGCCGATCGCGGCGATATGAGCACCGATCGCGATACCTTTTTGGGCAAGATATTGCAGGCACAGTCCCCCTGCCACACACAGTGCCGCCGTGAGCCGGCCCGAAAAATGGCCGCCCCCACGCACATCCTGCGCACCACCGTAGCGCACATCCGCCGGATAGTCGGCGTGCGAGGGGCGTGGCTGATCAAACAGCTCGCGGTAATCTTCCGAACGTGTGTTGGTGTTGCGGATCACGGCGCAGATCGGTGCGCCGCAGGTCACGTCGTCTAACAAGCCGCTGATAAACTCCACCTCATCTGCTTCCTTGCGGGAAGTAGCAAACGCGTGCTGCCCCGGCGCGCGGCGTGCCATAAAAGCGCGAAGCGCCGCCCGATCCACCGCAAAACCTGCGGGAAATCCATCGATCACCACACCGATCGCTTCGGCGTGCGATTGACCGAAAATACTGATCTTTAACTTTCGCCCGAATATGGAGGACATACCCTCATCCCTCTTTCCGCAAATTCTTTGAAAAAGCTCGGGTAGGATTTTCGCACAGCCTCGGCGCCATCGATCACGACCGGCTGTTCACAGATACACGCCGCCACCGCCGCCGCCATGGCGATGCGATGGTCGTTACAGGCGTCTACCGCACCACCGACAAGAGTGCCCGTGCCGTCGATCGTCAGCGACTCCTCTTCCATCGACACCCGACCGCCGAGTGCTGTCAGCATCGCGTGGACACTGCACAGACGGTCGCTTTCCTTCAGCCGCAACCGTCGGGCGTTACCGATCACACTGCGGCCCGGAATCGCCGCCGCCAGCACGGCGAGTATCGGCACCAAATCAGGGATCTGCGCGGCATCCACCTGCAAAGGATGGCTCAAAGGTCCGCTCTTCGGAACAAGCTCACCATCGATGACCTCCACTCTGGCCCCCGCCTCGCGCAGCAGCTGTACGATCGCGCAGTCGCCTTGCAGCGAATCGGTATCCAAACCAGCCACCGCCAAGCGACTGCCGTCAGCAATTGCGCCGGCGACCAGCCAAAACGCACCGTTAGACCAATCGCCTTCGGCAATAATCTCCCCCGGTGAACGGTAGGCGTTACCTGCCGGCACGGTAAATATATTGTCTTCCTCGATGACGGTCACGCCGAACCGACGCATTGCCGCCACCGTGAGATCGATATACGGGCGGGATTCCACCGCTCCGGTCACACGGATCTCACACGTGCGCCCCAACAACGGCGCCGCGAGCAGCAGCCCACTGATAAACTGGGAGCTGACCCCACCGTCGATACAAAATCGTTCTCCACCCAGTGTACCCGCCACCGTCAAAGGAAAAGTCCCTTGCGGCGACAGGATGCAGCCGTTTTCGCACAGCAATTCATACAACGGTGATAACGGACGTTCTGCCAGCCGCCCGCGGCCGGTAAACCGTGCGCCACCAAGCGCTGCGGCGATTGGCAGTAAAAATCGCAAGGTCGAACCGCTCTCGCCGCAATCCAGCAATGCATCGGCATGCGGTGTCTGAATCGGCTTTACTGTGATTCGCGCACCATCCACCACAATCTCCGCACCCAGTGCACACAAGCACTCCGCCGTAGCGGCGATATCCTGCGATACCGAGCAGTTTTCAAGCACCGTAGGGTTATCGCTGAGCGCTGCACAGATCAGCAAGCGGTGCAACACAGACTTCGATGCAGGTGCCGTCGCCCGTCCCGTCAAGGTACGACCGCTGACCGTTACCGTCATTTCACCGCCCCCATCTCAATGTATCGGGCAAGCTCCGTCACCGCAATGGTTTCGATGCCGCCCTCACCAATTACCGGAACCGTGATCAGTGCCAACGTGTCGTTGGCACGTTTTTTATCCGAAAGAGCCACCTCGTACAGCGCTTGCGGCGCAATATCACACGTCGTTGGCAGACCGCAGGCGGCAAGCAGCGCGAGCAGCCGCTCACACTCCTCTGCCGGGGTTTTTCCCATAGCCGAGAGCGCCCGTGTCAAAACCGCCATCCCGATCGCCACGGCACTGCCGTGGGAAATCGAAAAATCACTGCACTTTTCCACCGCATGGCCGACCGTGTGTCCAAAATTCAGCAGCTGACGGTAGCCGGTATCCCGTTCGTCCTGCTCAACGATATCGCGCTTGATTGCCACACAGCGGCAAATGATCTCGGTGTCGGTCAGTTCGCCGCGCTCCAATGCCTCAAACAGGGTACGGTCGCGGATCATACCGTACTTGATGACTTCCGCCATCCCGTCGGCGTAAATTTCGGAAGGCAGCGTCTGCAGCGCCGTCGGATCACACAGCACCAGCCACGGCTGATAAAACGAACCCAGTAGATTTTTGCCCTCCGGCAGGTTGACCGCCGTCTTGCCTCCCACCGAGGAATCGACACAGGCAAGCAGTGTGGTCGGGATCTGCACAAAGCCGATGCCGCGCAGATAAGTCGCGGCACAAAATCCGCCGAGATCCCCCACAACGCCGCCCCCGAGAGCGACGATCGCATCGCTGCGGGTGAAATGGTTTTCTGCTAAATAAGACACGACCTGCAAATAGGTCGCTGTGCTTTTAGAGTCTTCGCCCACTGCCACGGTATACGGGTTGACCTCGAAACCACTCGCCTCCAGCGATTGCTTCACGGTATTCAGATACAGCGCACCGACCGTCTCGTCGGTCAGCAGCAGCACCTTTTTGCCGCGCAACACCTGCGCGCAATACGCACCCGCACGGTTCAGCAAGCCCTCTTCCACAAAAATATCATACCGCCGGGATGCGTTTACCTCAATGATGTTCATGATCAAAGTCGATCCTTTCCTTGCGCTCGCTACCGGCACGCAGCAGCGACCGCAGCGTGTCTTCATCCCGATCCTCCAACGCATCGCGATACGCACCCAGCGATGCCATAAGGATATCGATCTCGTTCAACAGGTTGTCCCGATTTTCCAAAAACAGCTCCGCCCACATTGCGTCATTCAGCCGTGCTACCCGCGTCAGATCCTTGTAGCTGCCCGCGGAAAACCCGCGGTGCACCTGCGCGCGCGGACTCTTGACGTAGGCGTTGGATACCACGTGTGCCAGTTGTGACGTAAAGGCAATGATCTCATCGTGCTGCTCCGGAGTCGTCACCGTCACCGTTTCAAACCCCATCGACTTGACAAACGCCGTTACCTTTTCCAGCAGGGAAATATCCCGGGTGTCTTTCGGCGTAAGGATCATCGAAGCACCGTCATACAGCGTATCGGTAGCGTACTTCAAACCCGACCGATGCAGACCCGCCATGGGATGACCGCCGATGAACACGAATCCGTGCTCTGCGGCGAGCGGGCGACACATCTCGCAAATGCTGCGCTTCACGCCGCCGCAATCGATCACGATCGTCCCCGCAGCGAACTCCGCCGCGTGGTCGCGCACATAGTCAACCGTCGCACCGGGGTACACGGCAAGCAGCACAAACTCACACTGTGACAGGGTTTCTGCAGTCAATCGGCCGTCGATACAGCCGATCAGTTCGGCATACCGAACCGTCGCCTCATTGGTGTCGCAGCCGAGCACCGTATGTTGTGTTTTTGCTTTCAGCGCCTTCGCAAGCGAGCCGCCGATCAGGCCGAGGCCGACGACGCCTACCGTCATAATTCCAACGCCTCCCGCACACGGGTCACGCCGCGCATCACGTCATCAAACTGTGCCGGTGTCAACGATTGTGCGCCGTCGCACAGTGCTTTGGCCGGATTATTGTGCACCTCGATCATCAAACCGTCCGCTCCCGCGGCTGCCGCCGCCAACGCCATAGGCTTGACCAGACGGCTGATACCGCTGGCGTGGCTGGGATCCACCACCACCGGCAGGTGTGACAGCTCCTTCAGCATCGGCACTGCCGACAGATCCAGCGTGTTGCGCGTATAGGTCTCAAACGTACGTACGCCGCGCTCGCACAGAATGATCTGCTCGTTACCGCCCGCCATAATGTATTCGGCGCTCATCAGCAGTTCTTTCAGCGTGTTGGCAAGACCGCGCTTGAGAAGAATGGGTTTCTTGGTGCGGCCCAGCTCCTTGAGCAGCTCGAAATTCTGCATATTCCGCGCACCGACCTGAATAAGATCAACGTCCTCGAACAGCGGCAGATGGTTGGCATTCATAATTTCAGTCACGATCGGCATGCCGGTAACCTTTTTGGCTTCTTTCAGCAGCTCCAGACCGTCCGCTTGTAAACCCTGAAAGTCATACGGCGAGGTTCTCGGCTTAAACGCGCCGCCACGCAACAGCGTTGCACCCGACTGCTTGACCGCGCCCGCTACCTCCAGGATCTGATCGTGCGATTCCACCGAGCAAGGACCTGCAATGACCGCAAAATGACCGTCGCCGATCTTCACACCACTGACATCGACGATCGTGTTGTCGGGATGAAATTTGCGGTTGGCGTTTTTGAACGGTTCGGAGATCCGCATCACATTTTCGACGATCTCCAGATTCTGGAGCAGCTCCATATCCACGTTGGTGGTGTCGCCGACCAGGCCCAAAACCGTGTTGTACTCACCCTTGGAAATATGCACGTGTACCTTTTGCGTCTCCAACCACGCGATGAGGTTTTCGATCTGATTATCGGTTACTCCTTGCTTGATGACTGCGATCATTGTCCATTCCTCCAAAAAATCAAAAGGCCCGCAGCTTTCACTGCGGGCCTGAATTACAGGGTTCAGAAGGTGTTACACCTTCGCATTACCGGCAGCAGAAAGCACTCTTACTCTTGTTGCTAAAGTAAAAGTAAAAGTAGGCGTATTCTGCTGCAAAGGTATGATTGTTCATGGTAAACACCTGTCTTTACGGATTGTTATCACTATAGCACACTAACGCGCTGTTGTCAATAACAAATTTACCAGATCGGGGTAACGATCTGATGGCTCGTGCTATCGGTCACCGAGTAGTAGTGCCGCAAAATCTGCACATAATTCCAGCCTTCCTCGTTGGCATACCCCACCGCGCCCATCTGGCTCAGGCCGACACCGTGACCCCAACCCTGCGTAGTGATGGTCACTGTATCGGTGGACGCATCGTACGCAACGCGAAACGCGTGTGACCGCAGACCAAGCGCCTGACGGATGTTGTAACCCGTCAGCGGCTTCTTGTTGCCGCGCGCATCCACGTAGTAGAAATTGGTGTGGAACACAAAATTCCAAGCATCACCCGAGCCTGCCGTGCCGTCGCCGTCGTACGAAAGCACGCGAAGCGGTGCCACCCCGTCCTCAGCTTTAAACTGATCCTCCGGAACCACGTAGTTGCTGTGTTTGTCCAACACGTTTTTCTGCATCCACGCACGGACCTCTTCGTATAACTCGGCACGGGTAAAGGTCAGCGTTGCCTCAAACTTACCCATACCTCCGTACTTGGCATAACTGGAGGCATTGTCGTATTTACTGATCACACTCTTGGCATACGGAAGCGTGCCGCTCCACACCTTATTGCTGGATGCGGTATAGCCGCCGGTGGCAGCAAAATAGGAGGTTGAACAGAACTGCTTGGCGATGGTTGCCTTGGAGAGATCCAGCAGCTTAACACCAAGCACCTCGCCGACAGCATCGTAGATCTTTTTGTCGTTGGCAGAGTTCTTGATGTCCAGCGCCTTGAGCGAACAGGCGTACGGCTTGTTGTAATTCACGTTATACCACAAAATGTATGTATAGGACACGACCGCCTGTGCCTTCTGCGCTTCGGTGGAGTTCACCATCGTGGCCGCCGAGCCCAGCTCCGAATTGACGACCTGCGCCACCAACCGCTGCAGCTCCTCTTTGGTGGTGGGGCGAACGTACCCGTCCTCACCTTCAAGATCGTCCGTGGTGTTCGTGCTGATTTTCAGCACGAAATAACTCATCACATCATATTCCGACACCGTACCCTGCACCGTTCCCAACGCCGGCGGCGTGGGCGGTGTGACATCTGCGTTCGGAGGACGGGTCACCGTCGGACGAGGCATCGTGCTCGTGCTGCTCGACGTTGTTGTTTCACCGATCAACGAATCCGGCTCCTCGTTAAGTGTCGTCTCGGTCGGCTTTTTTGTGGTCGTTGTGGTCGGTTTTTTTGTCGTTGTCGTCGTCGGCTTGGTCGAGTCCGGTGTATTCGTTCCCGTCGTGGTCGACTCGGTCGTTGCATCGGAGCTCTGCATCTCCTGCCAGATCGACGGCATTAGCACCGTCTTGTTGAGACGCGCCTTGGAAAGGTCGTTCTCTTTATCCTCGTTCGCACGAACGCGTCGCGCCGCAACAACGATACGGGCATCGCTGAAGCTGTATTCGATCGGGGTGGTCAGCAGGAGCAGATCGTCACCCTCCTGAATGTCCACCGGCGTGTCGAACAACGACCGCAGACGCAGCTGCGCCACATATTCCAAAAACGCCTCTTCGCTTTGGAACTCATCCACCGTGAAGTCGAAGGCATCCTCCGATTCATCGCCGTCCTGCACCAATACCACCGCGAACACCTTATAGCTGTTTTCACGGTACAGCGTGCTGAAATCCACGGTAGGATGCTCTTTCAAGTAGGCAAGCTCGGTATATCCCGCCAGATCTGAGAACATCTGTCCGCTTTGTGTATTGTTTCCGTAGATCACCAGCGACCGATTCGACGTATGCGGCGTGATCACCGTGCCTGCTTCAACGTGCAGCGTACCGAAAATCGAGGTCTCCTCATAGAAATTACGGCCGTTGTAATATCCCTCCGACGGGTTGATTACCACGGGATGGCTGATCGCGGTATCCTCCACGACCAACCAGCCGCGCACGTCATTGTTGATGCTGTACAAGCCGGTAAACTGCGACAGCATACTGTCCGGATATTTGACAGAACCCGGCTCAATATCCGCCAACCCCTGCCAATCCAAGCCTAGGCTGTAGATCTCGTTCAGATCCTTGATCTCCTGATTATGCTGATGCGGACGCAGAAACAACGCGTAAACCGCCACGACCGCCGCCATCAGCAGCACCAGCAGCAGCGACAGCCATATCCAATGCCGTCCCCGCATCGTGGGTGCCGGCTTGCGCGGTGAGGGTGCGATGGGCTGTTGCATTTTATCCAGCGGCTGTCCGCCCGCCATAACACCCGGATACGCCTCCAAATAGCGACGCGTCATATCCAGTGCGTACAGCGTCGCCGCATTACGGATCTGCTCGCGGTCTTTCACTTCGCCGCCGGCAAAAATGCGTTTCGCCCACACACGGCGATCATCCGCCAGTGCAACGTACACCGTACCGACCTCTTTCCCCTCGCTGGGATCAGGGCCGGCAACGCCGGTGATGCCGATACCGATATCCGCGCCGCCCACACGGCGGGCACCCGCCGCCATCGCAGCGGCAACCTCAGGAGCTACCGTGCCCTGTGCTTCCAGCAGTGCTTCCGGCACACCGAGGACCTGCCGCTTGATCTCCGGAGAATACGCGGCAATGCCGCACTCAAACACCTGCGACACGCCGGGAATCTCGGTCAATTTTCCGGAAAGCAGTCCCGCCGTGCAGGACTCCGCCGTTGCGATCTTCTTGTTGCGCTCTTTGAGCTGCTCCACAACGGTTTTCGCCAAGCCGCCGGTGTCCACGCCATACACGGCCGTACCCAACCGCTCGCGGATCTCGTCGATCACGGGACGGCACAGTTCGTCCGCCGCGTCTTCATCTGCCGCCTTGGCAGTCACACGCAACTGGACCTCACCTTCCTTGGCATACGGCGCCACCGTGGGGTTCGCACTTTCCATCAGGTCGTGCAACCGCTCGTCGATCGCTGCTTCGGGAATACCGAACACGCCGATCGTGTGCGAACGGATCGTCTCACCCGAAAACCGCTGCAAAAACGGCGCAACATACCCCAAAAACATCGGGGTCAGCTCCTTCGGCGGGCCGGGAAGTAAAATAACGCACTTCCCGTCCTTCTCTACGGCACATCCCGGGGCGGTACCGTGGTCGTTGGGAAATACGGTGCACCCCTCCGGGAGCATCGCCTGCTTGCGGTTGTTTTCGGTATATTCCTTACCGGTGCTACGGAAATACTCCTGAATGCGCACATCGCTTTCCTCGTGAAGCACCAACGGAATATCCAACGCTTTCGCAACCGTTTCACGTGTCAGGTCGTCCTCGGTCGGCCCAAGACCACCGGTAAGAATGACCATGTCGCAGCGCGACAACGCGAGTGACAGTGCGCATTCCAACCGCTCGCGGTTGTCGCCCACCGTTGACTGATACAGCGTGTCGATGCCATACACCGCCAGCTCACGGGACAAAAACTGGCTATTGGAGTTGACAATATCCCCCAGCAACAGCTCCGTGCCGACAGTCAGTATTTCTGCGTTCATAGATCTCGCCACCTTTGTTGTGGAATCGCGTCGAAGTTACATGCGCTCCGTACGCACGCCGGCGATCGCCTCCGCGATCAGCTCATCAACCGGCAATTTCTGTTCCGCCTGCTCCAGCTCCTCCACGCGCGGACGCGTGCGCGGGTGGCGCGGCGTAAACACGGTACAGCAATCCTCATACGGCTGGATGGACGTCTCAAACGTACCGATCCGCCGCGCAATAGCTATAATTTCCTCTTTATCCATGCCGATGACCGGACGAAACACCGGCAACGTTGCCACCGCGTCGGTGCATTGCAGCGCCCCGATCGTCTGACTGGCCACCTGTCCGACGCTCTCACCGGTGATAAGTGCACCGCACCCCTTTTCTTCGGCAATGCGTGATGCAATCTTCATCATAAACCGCCGCATGATAAGCGTAAACAGTTCCTCGGGACAGTGCCGCCCGATCTCCTCCTGAATATGCGTAAACGGCACGATGTACAGCGTCGTGTGCCCCGCATACTCACCGACCTGCTGCAAGAGGGTCTTGACCTTCAGCTCGGCGCGCTCACTGGTGTACGGTGGTGATGCAAAATGCACTGCGGCAAGTTCAATGCCGCGCTTGGCCATCATATACGCCGCCACCGGGGAATCGATGCCGCCGGACAGCAGGATCGCCGCTTTGCCACCGGTACCCACCGGCATACCGCCCGCACCGGGCAGCTGCGGCCCATGGATATACGCAGCAAAATCGCGGATCTCCACCCACACCGTAACCTCGGGATTGTGAACGTCTACCGACAGGTGGGGATACACCTTCAACAGATGCTCCCCCACCTGCGCGCAGAGCTGCGGTGAGGTGAGAGGAAATCGCTTGTCCGCGCGCTTCGCCTCCACCTTGAAGGTTCTGGCGCGGCGCAGCGGCTGTTCCAGATAGGTCGTTACCGCGTGGACGATCGCCGACAGCTCCTTCTCCGTCACGCAAGCGCGCGAAAATGCCGAAATACCGAACACCTTGGCAACGCGGTCGCTGACCTCGTCCCAGTCCACCGTCTCGTCCTGCGGCTCGATATAAATGGTGGATTGCGCCTTGCGGAAAGTAAACAACCCCAACGGCTTGAGCCGCCACCGCAGGTTTTTGATGAGAACCTCCTCAAACGTACCGCGGTTAAGACCCTTTAGCGCCAATTCACCGTTTTTTATCAGGATAACTTCCTTTGCCATGCTGTTACTCCTTTGTCGGATCACCGGTACTGCTCAGGCAGCTCCAGCTCCTGATTGACATACCACGCCTTCGGCATCAGCACGTCCTTGTTGACTACTGTTTTGGATGCATCCACGTCCGCGCTTTCACCCTCGCGCAGCCGCCGTGCCACAACGATCGTGCGACCGTTTTTCAGCGTGGTATCCTTTTTGTTGCTGCAGGTGGACAGGGTAAGCAGCTGATCGTCCGCATTCACATCGACGTCGCCGAAATCGTACAGCGACCGCTCACGGATCTTGTCAACAAACGACGAGAACTGCGTGTCACTGCCGAACTCGGTACGAATATAGTTGAAAGCACCGGCACCGGTGGCATCCGCGTCGATCACCATAACGGCGAACACTTTATAAGTCACCTTTTCGCCGTAAGCGTTGTCCAGCGTCAGCGTTTCCAGCGTGCGCGCACGCTGCTCGTTCTGCGAAACCAGTAAATTGAACTTGGAAAACATCAAGCCGCTCTTCAAATTGTGCCCATAGATCACGAGATTACGCTCCTCGTCAAATCGGGTCAGATCGTTCCGATAATCGAAAAACAGCGTCCCCGCTTTATCCTTATCTCCCAAAAAGTCGATATCCAGATACTTATCGTTGTCTGCGGCCTGCACCACCGGGTTATCAACCGTCCCCTCGAACAGATCCTCCTGCCCCGTGGTTTTGAAGGTCAGCCACCCGGCAATATCGGGATTGCGGGCGTAGAGTGCCTTAAAGTTGCTCCCCAGTCCCTCTGGATACGCAATATCCTCGGGGATCTCATCGACATCCACACCGTCCGTCTCACCGCTGATGTACAGATCTCGCATGGAGCTGGTGACCTCCTGCGTGTGCTGCGGCTGAAGGTACAGCTCATCCATCAAATAATAACCGGAGCAAAGAAATACCGTGAGCGCCGTTAAAAAAGCTATCTTACGGATCCACTCCCGACGGCTGTCGCCGCGCAGCGGAACGACCGCCCGCAGCACACGCACGGCCCCACGCCCGATGATCTTTAACACGTTTTTCATTTGGTTCATGTGCGCCTCCTTTGCAGCGTTGCCGCTGCGTCCCGCAAAGCCTGTGCCAGCGCCCGCACCTCATCCTCTGTGTTTTGATAGCAAAAACTGATCCGCAGCGACGAATCGATCTCCGCTGCAGGCAGCCCCATCGCCTCCAGCACCGCGCTGTGCTGCCCTTTGGAGCAGGCAGAGCCGGACGAAACGTAGATCTCCCGTGCCGCCAAAAAATGCAGCAGCGTTTCGCTGCGAATACCGGGGATCGACAAATGCACGATATACGGTACACCTCCCGGCGGCAGATGCCACCGTACCTCCGGCAGCGTCTGCAGCTCGGCAATCAACGTCTCCCGCAGTACCGTGTAATGTGCTTGCTGTGCATCCACCGACGGAACGGCGGCAGCCGCCGCGCCGAAGCCAACGATCGCCGGCACCGCCTCGGTGCCGCTGCGAAGCCCCTTTTCCTGCCCACCGCCAAGCATACGCGGCAGCAGGCGAACACCCTTGCGGACGTACAGAGCGCCGCACCCTTTCGGCCCGTGCAGCTTATGCGCACTGACCGACATAAGATCCACACCCCAGCGTTCCGCTTTCAGCAGTAGCTTACCCGCCGCCTGCACGCAATCGGTATGGAACACCGCCTGCGGAGCGCGCTCCTTGACCGCGTCGACCATGGCGGGAATATCAAACCGTGCGCCGGTCTCGTTGTTGACCGCCATCACGCTGACAAGGGTCGTATCTGCCGTGCAGGCTGCCGCCAATCGTTCCGGCGAGATAGTGCCGTCCGCAGCAGGTTTAACACGAGTAACAGTCCATCCCTGGTGTTCCAGTTCGTCGAAGCACGCTGCAACAGACGGGTGCTCCACTGCGGTGGTGACCGCCACAGGAGGGCGCCGCCGCAACGCAGCCGCGGTGCCTAAAATTGCCAGATTGTTCGCCTCTGTGCCGCTGCCGGTAAAGGTGATCTGCTCCGGCTTGGCTCCCATCAGCGCCGCCACCTCCGCGCGTGCCTGCGCGACCTCCTGCTCAGCACGCACACCCATCGTGTGCAAAGAGGACGGATTACCGTACACCTCGGTCATCACGCGCATCATACGCGCGACGGACGCTTCGCACACCGCGGTAGTCGCACTGTTATCGAAATACGCCATGCCCATCCTCTCCCTTCTGCCAAACAGCAACACTTTCCTTTTTAACTAATGTATTATAGCATATTATCCCCCAAGTTACAACTACAACATTTTTACAATGTTGTTACTGCCCAAGCCGTTGCTTTATACAAAAGTATCTCACATATCACAGCAAAATAGATGTACGGAAAGCGGAGATCATCCCGCAACGAAAAAACGCTTTACGAGCGCAGTACAGACGCTTGGCCCCATCCTTATATAAGCACAAAAAAGCCCTCGGAAATTCCGAGGGCTTTCGTTTGGCACGATGTAAAAATCAGCGCTTGGAGAACTGCGGTGCGCGACGAGCGGCCTTCAAGCCGTACTTCTTACGCTCCTTCATTCTCGGGTCGCGGGTCAGGAACCCGGCCTTCTTCAACTGCGGACGCAGCTCTTCGCTGTTGTACTGCAGCAGCGCACGGGCGATACCGTGACGGATCGCACCGGCCTGACCGGTGACGCCGCCGCCGGCAACGCGGCACTCGATGTCAAACTTCTCCGTCAGCGCGGTAAGCACCAGGGGCTGACGCACGATGACCTTCAGGGTCTCCAGACCGAAATAGTCGTTGATATCACGGCCGTTGATCGTCACGTTGCCGGTACCGTTGTACAGGCGCACGCGGGCAACCGACTTCTTGCGGCGGCCGGTGCCGTAAAAATACGGTCTCTTATTGTAATCCATGTGAACAGCCTCCTTCATTAAAACTCAAACGCTTCGGGCTTCTGCGCAGCGTGGTCATGCTGCGCACCGGCGAACACGCGAAGACGCGCGCTGGCCTGACGACCCAACGTGTTGTTCGGAATCATGCCGTTCACAGCCAGCTCCATCGCCTTTTCGGGGCGCTGAGCCATAAGGGTGGAGTACTTGGTAGCCTTCAGGTTACCGATCCAACCGGTGTGACGGTACCAAACCTTCTGTTCGGCCTTCTTACCGGTCAGAACAGCCTCGGCGCAGTTGATGATGATCACATGATCACCGCAATCCACGTGAGGAGTGTAGGTGGGCTTATGCTTACCACGGAGCAGCACGGCAGCCTGAGCAGCCACACGGCCCAGCGGCTTTCCGGCGGCGTCGATCACATACCATTTGCGCTCGACCTGACCGGCTTTTGCCATATAGGTGGACATGGTGAAAACCTCCTGTTAATAGTATCTTTTTTCACAGCTTGCCTATCATATCACACCCGTTTTCGGCTGTCAAGACTAATTTTACGGAATTTTTAATTTATATCCCTCTATCTCTCGTTTTCTCTCATTTTCTCTCCTGTTTTCTCTGTTTCTCATTTTTCATTTCACTTTTTACTTACTGTCGAATTTTGTAAAAATAGCCCTTTTCATCGCCTGCTACCTTTGGTATAATAGAGCGTGAACGGAGGGATCCTATGTCGCAGAGTGTTCATGACGGTCACCGCGAACGTCTGAAAAATCGATTTATCAACTACGGCCTCGACTCGTTTGAGTCTCATCAGGTGCTGGAGCTGCTGCTGTTTTACGCCATTCCGCGCAAAGATACCAATCCGCTGGCGCACGAGTTACTTAACACCTTCGGCAATCTTCCTGCGGTGTTGGACGCGTCGGTGAAGGATCTGTGCAAAGTCAAAGGGATTTCCGAGCACAGCGCCACGCTCATCAAGCTGTGCGGCGAGATGCTGCGGCGGTACGAGCACGAGATCCAATCCGGTGTCAAAGCCTTTGCCTGCCTCGACGAGATCGGTGCCTATCTGCAGCCGCGTTTTCGCGGTGAGCAACGAGAAATGTCAATACTGGTATGTCTGAATAATCGTTCAGAACTGCTGGGTGCCCCGATATTGAGCACCGGCGGCCTTGTCAGCACCGAGGCCAAGTTACGGGAGATCATCGAACAATCGGTCATCCATCAGGCAACGCGGGTCGTGCTGGCACACAATCACCCCGCCGGCTTTGCAACTCCCTCCGGAGCCGACATTTCAACCACACGCCGTATCATTGATTCGTTAAAGATCGTTGAGGTCGAAGTGGTAGACCACATGATCTTTGCCAAGGACGATTATATCTCGCTGCGGCAAACACCGCAGTATGCGCCGCTGTTTTCCGGCATGATCGGCCGCTTGATGGCAGAATGATCTGATACACATACAAAACGCCCCGACAGAAGCGAGGTGCTGTCGGGGCGTTTTGCTATTCGATCGTCAAACTTCGACGGTCTCCTTGTTTTCTTCCTCTTGAGCTTTTTGGTAGGAAATCATTGCTTCCGTTGCCTTGCCCTTGAGATTACGATCCACGTAGTTGTTGGTGATCTTCATAACCAGCGGGAACAACGCCACCACGCCGATCAGGTTGGGGATCATCATCAAACCGTTGAAGGTATCCGACACATCCCACGCAAGCGACGAGGTCATCACCGCACCGAACATAATGGTGCAGATGTGGATGACCTTAAACACAACGGTGCTCTTGGCGCCGAAGAGATACTCCCATGCCTTGGAGCCGTAGTGTGACCAGCCGAGAACGGTGGTAAACGCAAACAGGAACATCGCCACGGCAATAAATTTCTCACCGAAGTTGATGCCAAAGTCGAAAACGCTGTTAAAGGCACCGCCGACCAGCGTTGCATCGTCATAGCCGGCGAGCAGCGCACCCGTCTTCAGGTTATACGCGCCCGAAGTCAACACCACGAGCGCCGTCATCGTGCAGACGACCATCGTGTCGGCAAACACCTCAAAAATACCCCACATACCCTGCTTGACGGGTTCTTTGACGTTGGAGTTGGAGTGTACCATAACCGACGAGCCGAGACCGGCCTCGTTGGAAAACACGCCGCGCTTGAAGCCCTGCACGATCGCCGTACCGATCAGGCCACCCAAGCCGGCCTCCAGGTTAAACGCACCGGCAAAGATCGCACCGAACGCCGGAATGATGTTCGCGTAGTTGATACCAATAATCACCACACTGCCCACAACAAACAGTATGACCATAAACGGCACGATCTTTTCCGCAACCGAAGCAATACGCTTCAAGCCGCCAAGAACGATGAGCGACGTCAGCAGCATGATCACCGCGCCGATGATGACATTATACAACGAGATACCGTCCATCACCTGGACCGAGGACAGCGCCGGAACGTCAAACGCTTTGACAACATTTGCCACGATCTTGTTGACCTGACCCATGCTGCCGATACCGAAGGATGCCAGCAGCGTGAAAATGCAGAACAGTACCGCCAGTACCGAGCCAACGATCTTCATGCCCTTCTTACTGCCCAGACCGTCTCTCAAATAATACATAGCACCGCCGGACCATTCGCCGTTATTGTTGCGACGGCGAAAGTAAATGCCCAGCACGTTTTCGGAATAGTTGGTCATCATACCGAAGAACGCCGCGATCCACATCCAGAACACCGCACCGGGACCACCGATGACGATCGCCGCGGCAACACCGGCAATGTTACCGGTGCCGATGGTGGCGGCAAGGGCGGTACACAGCGCCTGAAACGGTGAGATGGAACCTTTTTCCTTGGTATGGCCGATAACATCCTTTTTGAACAGGCTACCCAGCGTGTTCTTAAACCAGTGACGAATGTGCGTGATCTGGAACACCTTGGTGCACAGCGTCATCAGCACACCGACTGCGATCAGCAGCCACACGCCCGTCTTGGTCCAAACGAAGGTGTTTAGCACGTCGTTGACCTCTTGGATCCATTTTAAAACTGCTTCCATAATATTTCTGTTCCTCCTCAAAAAAACAGCGAACCGCCCCTGTTACAGCGCGGTTCGCAAAAACACAAAAGTACACCGATCGATCCGGTGGTGTTGCCTTTGTCCTTTTGCCTGAGAGATTCACGCTGTCACACGCTTTGCCCCTTCGGCCCTCGGCTTCCACCGAGCGTCTCCAAAGTCCTATCTGCATTACAGTCCTCATCCGTTGCCGGACACCTGAGAGTGTTGCTCCTTCGGTTGCGGTTCTCCCGCATTTCCTGCAAGCATCGCATAGGCGTATTCGGTTGTCATTGCACATTATATACCCATATATCGTAAAACGCAAGCCTTTTGTTGCATTTTTTAGTGATATGATGTAAAATTGGGCATGAGGTGTTGATTTCCCATGAAAGATATAAAAAAACCATCCAACAAGGCTCTCATACGCCGTTTTCTGCCGTACTACCGCGAATTTATCGGCGTGGTGATCCTGGATCTGTTCTGTGCATCGCTCACCACCGTGTGTGAGCTGGTGCTGCCGCTTATCGTGCGCTTCATTACCGACAAGGCAATGACGGATATATCCGCACTGACGGTACAATCCATTCTCACCGTGGGCGTACTGTATCTGGCGCTGCGGATCATCGACACCGCCGCGAACTACTACATGACCTCTATCGGACATATTATGGGTACGCGCATCGAAACACGAATGCGCAGCGATCTGTTCCGCCATCTGCAAAAGCTGCCGTTCTCATATTACGACGAGACCAAGGTTGGCACGCTGATGTCGCGCATCACCAACGATCTGTTTGAGGTGACGGAATTTGCGCACCACTGCCCCGAGGAGTTTTTCATCGCCGGTATCAAGATAACCGCGGCGTTCATCATCCTGTGTACCGTCAACGTGTGGCTAACGCTCATCGTCTTTGCCATCGTACCGCTGATGCTGGTCGTCTGCATCCCTTTCCGCCACCGCATGAAGGAAGGCTTCCGCGATTCGCGCGTTGTCATCGGCGAGATCAACTCGCAGGTGGAAGATAGCCTTCTCGGTATTCGTGTGGTGAAATCCTTTGCCAACGAGCCGTTGGAGTTGGAAAAATTTGAAGCGGGTAACAGCAAGTTCTTGGAAGTGAAAAAGAAGATCTATTATGCGATGGGCGGTTTTAACAGCGTCACACGCCTGTTTGACGGCCTAATGTATATTGCCGTCGTGGTCGCCGGCGCCCTGTTTATGATCGACGGGCAGATTACCCCTGCCGATCTCGTGGCCTATCTGCTGTACGTATCCACCCTGCTGACCTCGGTACGGCGCATCATCGAGTTTTCCGAACAATTCTATCGCGGTATGACGGGTATCGAACGGTTTTCCGAAATTTTGGACACCCCCGTCACGATCGCCGACCGTACCGACGCCAAGACGATCGAACACGTGCGCGGCGATATCGCCTTCCGCGACGTTACCTTCCGCTACAGCGAAACGGGCGAGGATGTGCTGCACCACCTCACGCTGAACATTGAAGCCGGCAAGACCATCGCTTTGGTCGGGCCGTCAGGCGGTGGCAAGACCACCCTGTGCGGCTTAGTACCGCGGTTTTATGACATCGCCGAAGGCTCGGTGCTTCTCGACGGCGTGGACGTGCGCGAGCTGACGCTCGGTTCGCTGCGCAATGCGATCGGTGTCGTGCAGCAGGACGTTTACCTGTTTTCGGGAACGATCTACGAAAACATCGCCTACGGCAAGCCCGGCGCTACACGTGCCGAGGTGGAGGAAGCCGCCCGTCTTGCGGGTGCGGAGGAGTTTATTTCGCTGCTTCCCGACGGATATGATACCTACGTCGGCGAGCGCGGCGTCAAGCTCTCCGGCGGTCAAAAACAACGCATCTCCATTGCCCGCGTTTTCCTGAAAGATCCCCCGGTTCTGATCCTCGACGAAGCGACCAGCGCGCTCGACAACGAATCCGAGCTGCTGGTACAGCAGTCGCTGGAGCGCCTCGCCAAAGGCCGCACTACCTTTATCGTGGCACACCGTCTCACCACCGTGCGCGATGCCGACGTGATCGCCGTCATCACCCGCGACGGCATCACCGAAATGGGCTCGCACAAGGAATTGATGGCAAAGGACGGTATGTACGCCTCGCTGTATCGCCTGTACGAATAATGCTTGGCGCACCGCACCTTGTGTGCGGTGCGTTTTTTTGTTGCACATTTTGTCGTTTTGTGGTACTTTTATATGTAGTAATATAATAAAGGAGTGATCCTGCTTGGAATTCAGTGTCAACCATCCCATTCTGTTTGCACTGGTCGGGGTCATCATTGCCGTCGTTTTGGGGCAATCGGTGTACTTCCTTGTCAAGGCCTGCCGTCGTGCAAAACAACTGGGTATTGCTTCTTCCACCGTGAAGAAAACCATCTCCTCGGCGGCGGTATTCACCGTCGCTCCCGCCATCGGCATCCTGATCGGCGTTATCGCGCTTTCCAAAGCGCTGGGACTGGCCCTTCCGTGGATGCGCCTGTCGGTCATCGGCTCCATCACCTATGAAAACGTCGCCGCCACCAACGTGCTGAACGCCGCCGAGGTATCCAGCGGCGCCACTATCACCGATCCGTCGTTGTACGTCACGGTGCTGTGGGTCATGACCCTCGGCATCGCCGCAGGGCTTGTCCTGGTGCCGTTTGTCACCAAGAAGCTGCAAAGCGGCATGTCCAAGATCGGTATGAAGGACAAAAAATGGGGCGAGATCTTCAACAACTCGATGTTCCTCGGTATGGTCTCCGCATTTCTCGGCTACGTGTTCTGCGACGTCAGCGACGTATTCTCCGGCAAAACGGCAGGGCTCATCCCTGTTTGTGTTATGGCGGTATCCGCCGTCGTGATGGCGATCTGCGGATTGCTGTCCAAGAAGCTGAACGCGCACTGGCTGGAGGACTATGCGCTGCCCGCCAGTTTGATCGTCGGCATGGCGTCTGCCATTCCGTTTACCGCGTGGTTGGGTTAAGGAGGTGCTGACAATGAAACAGAAACAAGCTCTTTCCTACATGGACAGCGTCCATCGTGACGGTCGCCTTTGGGGTATTCTCGTCGCGATCCTCATCATCTCGTTCCCCGTCGCGGTTTCGCTGATCTTCAGCGCCGTGCCTCAATGGGGCGTGCTGGTCGACGGTCTGATCGCGACCGCACCGATGTACTGGGCTGTCGGCATCGTGGAGATCTTCACCTACGTACCAATGCTTGGTGCCGGCGGCACCTATCTGTCGTTCGTGACGGGCAACATCTCCAACCTAAAGCTCCCCTGCGCCATCGACGCCATGGAGCGCGCCAAGGTCAAGGCGAGCAGCGAAGAGGGTGAGGTCATTTCCACCATCGCCATCGCGGTTTCCAGTATCGTCACGACGTTGGTTATCATTATCGGCGTGATCTGCATCGTGCCGCTGTCCCCCATCCTCGATCACCCGGCGCTGACACCTGCCTTTGATATGATCCTTCCGGCGCTGTTCGGTGGTCTGGCCGTCGTGTTTATCTCGAAAAACCTCAAGCTGTCGGTAGCGCCCGTCCTGCTGATGCTGATCCTGTTCATCTCGATTCCGGCGCTCAACGCCGGCACCGTCGGCATTATGGTCCCCGTCGGTGTAGTGTTCACCGTTGCCGTTGCCCGCGTGATGTACAAGAAGGGTTGGTTGTGATATGTGGTGGCTGATTCCCGTAGCAGCAGTGCTGCTGTTCATCGCGGTACTGCTTATCCGCACGCTTCGCTTTACCCCAAAACCTGCCGTTCCGCTGCAGGACGGCGAAGAGCACTTTGACCGCGACGCCGCTGTCTGTAATCTGCAGCAGCTCGTTCGCTGCAAAACGGTTTCCTACCGCGATCCCGCGCTGGAGGACGACGCGGAGTTTGAAAGGCTCATCGCTCTGCTTCCCTCGCTGTATCCCCACGTGTTTGAAGCCTGCTCGTTTGAGCGCCTTCCCGACCGCGCCCTGCTGTTTTGCTGGCAGGGCCGCACCGACGGCGACCCCGCAGTGCTGATGGCACACTACGACGTCGTGCCGGTCGAAGAAGATGGCTGGGACAAACCGCCGTTCGAGGGCTTGTTGGAAAACGGTGTTCTCTGGGGCCGCGGCACGTTGGATACCAAGGTCACCTTCAACGGCATCCTATTCGCCGCCAATCACTTGATCGCCCAAGGCTTTCAGCCCGAAAGCACGGTCTACTTTGCTTTTTCTGGCGGTGAGGAGATCAACGGAAACGGTGCCGCTAACATCGTGGATTGGTTTGAAGAGCACGGTATCACGCCCTCGATGGTCGTTGATGAAGGCGGCGGTGTCGTAGAGAACGTATTCCCGGGTGTCACCGCCCCCTGCGGACTCATCGGCATTGCCGAAAAAGGCATGCTCAACGCGCAATACCGCACCACCTCCACAGGCGGTCACGCTTCGGCGCCCAAGCCGAACGCCCCCATCGATCGTCTCGCGGCCGCGTGCTGCAAGGTGCTGAAGCACCCCTTCCCCTATCACATCACCCCGCCCGTCGCGCAGATGTTCGATACGCTGGGACGGCACTCCTCATTTGTATTTCGTATGATCTTTGCCAACCTGTGGCTGTTCAAGCCGGTGCTGAATATGCTGTGCAAGAAATCGGGCGGTGAGCTCAATGCGCTGATGCGCACCACCGTGGCGTTTACCCAGATGAACGGCTCCAAAGCCGCGAACGTCATTCCGCCGCACGCGGAACTGGTGGCAAATATGCGGCTCAACCCCTACGACACGATCGACTCGGCGCTTACCTACCTGCGCCGCACCGTCGGTGACGATACGGTGGAGATCACCGCGCTGGACGGTATGAATCCCAGCCGCATTTCCACCACCGATTGTGAGGGCTGGAACAAAGTCGCCTGTGCCGTCGCCTCCACCTGGAAGGGCTGCATCGTATCACCGTACCTGATGGTGCAGTGCTCCGACAGCCGCCACTACGGTCGTATTTCGGATAAGGTATACCGTTTCTCCGCAATGGACTTGACAAGCGAGGAGCGCGCCACCATCCACGGCCACAACGAACGCATCCGCGTCGATGCATTGTGCCGTTCGGTAGAATTCTTTATCCGTCTGATGAGACAATGTTAAAATATACGCAAAACCGCCGCGTGCAGCATAGCACGCGGCGGTTGTTTATTTGGCGCTTCCGAAGGTGTTAGACGTGTCGGCAACAACCTCTCTCACGTTGGTCTTTTGTCGTGAGGTGGCCACACGCTTCATCAGCTCTGCGTAGTATAATTCATCATCGATCGGCTGTTCCACGGTTTGTCCAATAAAGGTGGACAACTGCATGGCGTTTGTCAGCATGGTGCTGTTCAGCCCCTCGCGTCCGTCAGCAATCATCTCTCCGGTTCCCAGCACAGCTTCTGCCCATGCATCCAGGACGATAAAATGGAACCGATCCGGGGTTTTACCGTGGAACTCCTCGGTGGTATACGACATCGTATCAAACGGCGTCGTGCTGGCTTTGGAAAAATCCTGCTCCGCCATCTCATACGTTTCAATGGTCAGCACGTCGTTCTCGACGATAAACCGGCCTTTATCCATTTGGATTTCCAAACGATTCGTTCCGCGTGCATCCCCGGTAGAGGTAATAAACACACCCGTCGCCCCATTGGCAAACTCCATATATACCGTGGCATCGTCCTCCGTTTCAATATCATGCCACTTCCCGAAATGCAAGTGCGAGTGCACCTTTTTAGGGACACCACACATCCACTGAAGCAGATCAAGCTGATGTGGGCACTGATTCATCAGCACCGCACCGCCTTCACCTGCCCACGTTGCACGCCACGCGCCGGAATCGTAATACGCCTGTGGACGATACCAAGTAGTAATGATCCAATTCATACGGCGCATCTCTCCAAAATCGCCTGAGGCGATCAGATCATGTACCTTTTGATATACCTCGATCGTACGCAAGCAGAACATCACACCGAATTTGATCTCCGGATGCGCGTCCGCCATGGCGTTCATTTCCTTCACTTGTTTGGTATACACGCCGGCGGGTTTATCCACCAGCACGTGAATACCTCGTTTCATGCACTCCATCGCATAACGGGGATGATCGTAGTGCGGTGTTACCACAATGCACGCTTCAACGAGACCGCTATCCAGCATCTCGATTGCATCCGCGAACCGTGCCGCGTGGGGCACCGTCTTTTCCGCCCATTCCAAACGTGCCGGATTGATATCCGCTACCGCCGTAAGTTCCAAATACTTACTGTAGTTCATATGTTCCGCATAATAGCCGCCTTGATTACCGATGCCGATAATACCCACCTTGATTGCCATACCGTTTACCTCCTACTTTTGCGATTTACTCACTAGCTGCACCGGGCTGTTTCCACGAGAATATGCGTTGCGGCTCGGGAAAGGGCCGTTGATAGAACTTGCCGCTGATCGGTTCGCCCCACATCCGATGCCGAATGAGATTGACCAGCATTTGAACATCTTCAATCGCGTGTTCATGATACCCTCTGCGGAAATACCAATACAGGTTCTGCGGCACCCCCAAGAAATCATACACTTCCTGCGCCGCAACCGTTGTCATCCACGACCCAACCGGATTTGCCGGAATATCGCTGGCCGCCTCCGACACGAACAACAGCCTAGGCGCGATCATTGCTTTAAGATAATGAGAATCAAAAGGAAGTTCTGCTTCTCGTCCCGCATACTCGCCCAACTGCGGCCCAAACCAATAGCCCGCATCATAGCGATACAGCTTGGCAAGATCCTCGCTTTCCACTTCTTCGCCGTCCTCTGTGATCGCCTTCATTTTCATCCGATAACAACCACACCCGCCGGCACAGGTCGCATTAGGATTCACAATGACGGCTCGCTCGTCCAACGCGCCGGCAAGAATGGCTGTTTTACCTCCGCGCGAGTGCCCCGTGAAAGCAACACAGCCGTTGTCCACCGTACCCAATCGTTCAAGAGCATCCACACAGCGCGAGTAGCCCCACGCCCACGCACCTAAAGCGCCGAATGTGTACTGCGGATAGGCTTGATACAATGGCCCGTTGCCGCGCCCTTGTCCCCGAATATCATCCGCCAGTTCCGTGCGTGCAAACATAACCAGCATAATCCCGGCATCCGTAAATGTACGGATGAATTCTCGGTCATACACGTACCGGAAACACAGATCACCATCCACCACAGCCGGATAAGGCCCGTCGTGCGGCGGCGTAAAGGTATACATGAGAAACGACACGGGGTGTGCATAGGTGCCCGTCGTAATACGATAGGAGGAGATGTAGAAATCTATACCCAACCGCTCACAAATAGGATGCACCGTAAGAAACTCGGGCGGCGGCGGCTGTGTGCCGTATTGCAGTTCAATCGCGGTCGTATATAATTCCCTGCGCCGTGAGTCCCACTCCGTCGCATCACATATACGGTGTCCGTCGTTCATCATGAACGGGTCGGGCAGCTCGCCCAGCACTGAAATCTCGGTAATGCGAATCAAATTCTCATCAAAATCCACCGTGTCTCCACTACTCAAACAAGGGGAACAGGGTGCTGAATTCTCGCATTTCGGCTTCGAAGTCATGCTGTACAGCTCCTTCCAACGTCACTCGTCCTGTATAATGGATCGCGTCCAACGCTTCTATCAAGCGCTTTATCTCGTCGATATCACCCAAACCGGGCACACGCCGATCCAGAGCTGAAATGTGGATATGCTTTAAATACGCTCCGGCCTTTTCCATCACCGAAAACGGCTCACCCTCCTGATAAGAATGAAAAAAATCCATCAGGCACCCCACGCGCGGATGATCTGTCGCGCGACAGATGTTCAGTGCTTCTTCAAAGGTGGTGATGAAATTGGTGGCTTTCCCAAACAGCGGCTCCACCACGATATCCACGTCATTTTTCTCCGCGATCTCGCCATAGCGTTTCAGCATCGCCACAAATTTTTGTGTTGCAGTTTCGTAACTCATTCCCTCCAGAATCATGCGGGATGCGCCGCTGCCGATCACGATATATTTCGCACCCAATCGTTTGGGACGCCCCAAGCTACTCTTCAAATACTCGTCCAACTCGTCCAAACCGCTCTCCAGCAAACTCATAGGCGGATCGGCGAAACAGTTTGTCCCTTCCGCACGCAAGCCCGTTTCCGTAACGGCATCCGCCAACGCCTGAAACTCAGGCTCCGACATCTCACGGAGCAAACGAAAGTGCGCCTCAAAAAAATGATACCCGTATTTTGCGAGTATTCTAACCTCGTCCGGTGTGCTTGTACACGCACCGATGCGTCGTTTCACGTCCATACCGATTACCCCCCTTTTCAAGCAGTATATCATAACGAAATGCATTTAATATTGCATTTTTGAAAATAACTATTGCAAATTCTTTCATATAACACTATACTAGCGGTGAGGTGATCGGTATGGCCTTATGGGTTCGTCAGTTCGGTGATGTTTGTTGCCGTTATACGCTGGAAAGCACACCGCAAAGCACATGCGTTATGCACACGCACGACGTACTGGAGATCTATTATTTTATCTCGGGCGATTGCACCTATCTCATTGAGGGTACCGCCTACGCGTTGCGGCCGGGCGATATTATTTTCAAGCGTCCTTTAGAAGCGCATAAGCTCGTTGTCAATTCCTCTGAGGTTCCGTACGAGCGTATTGGTATTACCCTTCCTATCGACCGCTTTCGCGGCTTGGAAACCAACGATATTTTTGAAGCCATGATGCGCCGCCCCCTCGGAACCGGAAACCGCTTTACCGCTGAGGATTTCGGTCACACGCGATGTGAGGATATGATGCGGGAGATCGCACGGCGTGGCGAGACAATGAGCCACGCCGAGTTTCTCAGCCATATTTTTCTGATCGCCACCGAGGCGGATCGTGTACTGCGGCAAAAAGGTAACGCACCTCATAAAGAGCAACGCGCCTCTACCGTCGCCACCCGATTGATCGATTACACCAACGAACATCTCTACAGCGAGTTCTCCCTGACAGACTTGTGTCAGCAATTTTTCCTGAGTTACTCACAGATCAACCGTATATTCAAACAGCATACCGGCTCTACCGCATGCCGCTATATCACCACCAAGCGTCTGCTCACCGCCCGTGATCGCATCCGCCACGGTGCCACTCCGGCAGAGGCCTGTTATTCGTGCGGTTACAATGATTACTCCACGTTTTATCGGGCATATGTCCAGCAGTTTGGTCATGCGCCCAAAGCGGATCAAGGCGTTCCGACATCCTCTTCCGAACTGCTCAAGACAGAATAATCACTTAAAACCAAAAGAAGAACCGCCCCACCGATCGGTGGGGCGGTTCTGTTTTGCTTGTGAGAGCGAGACTTACTCGTTGTAGAGAGCCTGCAGCTTCTGCAGATGCTCGTAACGCTTCATCGCCGTGGCTTCCGCCTCGGTGAACAGCGCCTCGGCACGCTCGGGGAAGGAGCGGGTCAGCGACGCATAACGAGCCTCGTTCATGATAAAGTCACGGTAGCTCGTGGTCGGCGCCTTGCTGTCGATGACGAACTTCTTCTCGGCAGCCGGGTTGAAGCGGAACATATTCCAGTAGCCGCAATCCACAGCCTTCTTCATCTCGGCCTGGCAGTTGACCATACCACCCTTGATGCTGTGCATCTCGCAGGGGGCGTAGCCG
>JAGBFF010000010.1 GCA_017936615.1 Clostridia bacterium
GGGTACTACCTTCATCTACGTTACCCACGACCAGACCGAAGCTATGACCATGGGCGATCGCATCGTGGTTATGAAGGACGGTCTGATCCAGCAGGTCGACAGCCCGAACAACCTGTACCTGTATCCCTGCAATATGTTCGTTGCCGGCTTCATCGGCAGCCCCCAGATGAACTTTATCGACGCTGTTATCGGCAAGAATGGCGATAAGTACTATGCCGAGTTCGGTTCTGAGGATACCAAGACCCGCAAGGGTGTCAAGTATCAGATCCCGCTGCCGGAGTCCAAGAACAAGGACAACGTGCTGGAGCAGTATGTTGGCAAGGAAGTCATCATGGGTATCCGTCCCGAGGACGTCCACGACGAAGCTCGTTTCATGGAGCAGTTTGCCGACTGCCGCGTGAAGGCGAAGGTCGAAGTCACCGAGTTGATGGGTGCTGAAATCTTCCTGTACGTCAACGTGGAAGGCAGCAGCCTGACCGCTCGTGTCGATCCTACCTCCACCGCTCGCCCGGGCGATGAGATCGATATGGTTATCGACAACACCAAGATCCACCTGTTCGACAAGGACACCGAGCAGACCATCTGCAACTAATCAGTATGTAAACAGCCGCGCACCGATCGGTGCGCGGCTGTTCTTTTTTCTCCGTGATCGACAGCATGGCAAAAGCCCCGTCGCAACACACGGTTGCGACGGGGCTGATTCTTCGTATTATCTGCCGAGATGGCGATCCATAAAGGCAATGTAGTTGTTCCAGTCCTCACGGGAGAGGAAGTGGCTGCCGAAGCGCATGTGATAACCGACGTCACCGTCAGCGCTAACTTCGCCTGCTTCGGGCATCTTGTCGGGGGTGATCAGGCCGGGCTTACCCAGCATCTCCCACGCCTGAGACGCCCACAGCGTGCTGATGAATTCGGAGGCAGGGTCGGCCCACAGATCTTCCACAGCGGAGCCGACGTACAAAAGACGGGGTGCGACCGCAGCAAGCAGCCAGGACTGATCGTAGGGCTTTTCATCCTCTTTCTCGATGTAGTCCATAAAGTTGTTGCAGCACCAATCCCAGTTGCCGTTGTGCCAATCGCCGAAATGCCACGATTTCTCGCCGTCGGGGGAGCCGTGCTTGGAGGTGGCGGCACCGCCGTAACCGGAGTCGTTGGAGATCACGCACCAAAAGCGTTCGTCCTGCGCACCGGCCCACAGCGAGGTTTTACCCAAACGGGAGTGGCCGATAATGGCGGTGTGCGCAATATCCAACTCGTTTGCACGAGTCTCCAGATAGTCCATGGTGCGGCTGGCGGCGTACGCCCACATACCGATCTTGCCCCACTCGTCGGGCTTGCGATTTTCCTTGGTCACACCGAAGTAAGCGGCAAGACCGTCGGAGAAGTCACCGTGCAGGTTGTCGTTGACAACATCGCCGTACGGTAGCGAGACCAGCGCGTAGCCGTGGTCAAGGATCTCCTCCACGGGAACGCGGCGGATTGGCGGATCGGCCTTTGGTTGGCCGAAGCGGAACGCCGTGTGCAGAATGACCGGCGGCTTCTCCACGCGCTTCGGGATGAACAACCACACCGGGAAGGTGAACTCACCGTGCTCGGTTTCAATGGTAATGTTAACCTTCTGCTGTAATGCCTTGTTGGCATAGGCCTTGACGTTTTCTTCGACTACTTCGCCGCGCACCTTCACGGGAATGGTGGGGGTGACGCCGTAGGAGTAGGTTTCCAGTGCGCGCAGCAGCTCCTCGCGGCGTTTTTGCCAGGTTTCAGGCGTGACTGCGGTGCCGTCTTCGTGGGTGAGGATCGGCAACAGATCGCGTTCCTTCAAAATAGAATCCAACATTGTCAGCAACCTCCGTGTAACTGGTTTTATCAGGTTCAGTGTAGCACATGTTGTCCCGAAATACAAGTGACGCCGCCAACTTTTTTAGACATCCTGTTTTTTCGCAAAAAACAGGATTATTTTTCGGTTTTTCCTTGCAAATTTGGCTAAAATTGTGTAATATAGAAGTGTGTTTGTTTTGCAATTCTAACAGATGAGGAGAATGGATATGCCGAATCGTTTGTTTTTGGGTATTATCAACCAAATGAAAGATGCGATCGATCGTAACATCGGTGTGATCGATGAAGAGTATACCGTGATCGCCTGCAGTGATCTGGGATGTATCGGCGAGGTGCGCGAGGATCTCTCGGAGGCGTCCTTCAGCACGCAGGAGACCTTTACGATGGATGGGTATACCTATCGCGCGTTCGGCCCGCGCCCGCGCGGCGATTATCTGGTGTTTGTGGAGGGCGAGGACGAGCAGGCTCAAAAAGATGCGACGTTGCTCGGTATCTCTTTTGCAAACGTTAAGCAGTATTATGATGAGAAGTACGATCGCGGCAACTTTGTCAAGAACATCATTCTGGACAACATTTTGCCCGGTGACATCTACTTGAAGGCGCGCGAGCTGCACTTCAACGGCGATGCTACCCGCGTGGTGCTGCTGGTCCACATTCACGCGCAGACTGAGGTGTCGGCGTTTGACGTGATCCAAAACCTGTTCCCCGAACGCAATCGCGACTTCGTTATCAACATCAACGAGTCGGATATCGCGGTGGTCAAGGAGTTGCGTACGCAGGTTGAGTCCAAGGACCTCGAAAAGCTGGCGCAGTCTATCGCAGATACACTGGGCAGCGAGTTCTACACGCCGGTGAGCGTGGGAATCGGTACTCCGGTCGAGGGTATCAAGGAGTTGGCGCGCTCCTTCAAGGAGGCGCAGATCTCGCTGGAGGTCGGCAAGGTGTTCGACACCGAAAAGACCATCGTCAGCTACGATCACTTGGGTATTGCCCGTCTGATCTATCAGTTGCCGACCACCTTGTGCGAGATGTTCCTGCGTGAGGTGTTTAAGAACGGCTCCATTGAGTCGTTGGATCAGGAGACGCTGTTTACCATTCAGCGCTTCTTTGAGAACAACCTGAACGTATCCGAGACGTCACGCCGCCTGTTCGTGCACCGCAACACGCTGGTGTACCGTCTGGAAAAGATCAAGCGTCTGACCGGCTTGGATCTGCGCGAGTTTGACGACGCCATCGTGTTCAAGGTGGCGATGATGGTCAAAAAGTATCTCACCGCCGATCCGGTGAAGTACTGATCCCGGAATTACCAATATATGCAGGTGGCGGTGCCCCCTGCGGATGTGATATAATAGCGTTGCGCCGTCCGTTTGGGCGGCGTAATTGCGACAGGAGGTGTGCCCCGAAATGATTGAATTTCGGAACGTACATAAGATCTATGACACCGGCGTGGAAGCACTCAAGGGTGTGGATATCAAGATCGACGACGGCGAATTTGTGTTTATCGTCGGTGCGTCGGGTGCCGGTAAAAGTACCTTTATGAAGCTCATCACCCACGAAGAGGTCGCGACCTCAGGCGAGGTGATCGTGAGCAATTTTAAGCTGTCCAAGCTCCGTCGCCGTCAGATCCCGTATTTGCGCCGTTCGATGGGTATCGTGTTCCAGGATTTCCGCCTCATCAACACTATGACGGTATTCGATAACGTAGCGTTTGCGATGCGCGTGGTGGGTGCTTCCCGTCGGGAGATCCGCCGCCGCGTGCCGTACATTTTGGGCCTTGTCGGCCTTCAGAGCAAGGCGAAAAACTTCCCGATGGAGCTGTCCGGTGGTGAGCAGCAGCGTGTGGGTTTGGCCCGCGCGCTGGTGAATAACCCGTCGCTCATCATCGCAGACGAGCCGACCGGTAATATTGATCCGGAGCTGTCTTATGAGATCATGGAGCTGCTGACCGAGATCAATCGCCGTGGCACGACCATTTTGGTGGTTACGCACGAGCATGATCTGGTGCAGTCGTTCAACCGCCGTGTTATTCAGATCAAGGATGGCTTGGTCGTGTCCGATACCAAGGAACCGGAGGTGGCAATGTATGAGATTTAACACGCTTCGTTTCCTGATCCGCGAGGGCTTCCGCGGCATGGTGAAGAACGGGTTTATGTCGGCGGTGTCCGTATTGGTATTGGTCTGCTGCCTGATGATTACCGGATGTGCGTACCTGCTTATTGAAAACATCGACCACGGTTTTGAGTCGATTTATCAGGAAAACGTCGTTGCTGCGTATGCGGAGGAGGGTACCGACAAGGAAGGTTTGGCTGCGATTGAAAAGGCGATCAAGTCGATCGACAACGTGGCAGAGGTGGAGTTTCATTCCAAAGAGGAGCAGCTGAAGGATTACAGCAGCGACAAGGATATCGGTGCACTGCTTACGGATCTGGAGGATGACAATCCCCTGCCGGATACCTATATGATCCATTTCAAGGATCTGGCGTTATTTGACCAGACGGTGAAAAAGATCGAGGCGATCGACGGTCTTGAGCAGGTTGATTACGATTCTGCTCTGGCGAAGATGCTGACGAGCGCCCGTAGTATGGTGTTCACCGTTGGAATTTGGATCGTGGCGCTGTTGCTGGTGGTGTCGCTGTTCATTATCGTAAACACCATCAAGCTGACGGTGTACAGCCGTCGGTTGGAGATCTACATTATGCGCTCGGTCGGTGCCACTCGCCGCTTTATCCGTTTTCCTTTCGTGGTGGAGGGTATTGCGCTGGGTATTATCGCCGGCGGCGTTACCTACGGCATTGTCTACGGTGTGTATGAATTGGTGATGCCGCTTGTTGACCTCGGCAAGAAGTTCACGCCCGTGCCGTTTGTGACGGTGTGGTGGCAGTTGCTGGTTGGTTTTATGGGTGTCGGCGTGCTGATCGGTATCATTGGCAGTTGGATCTCCCTGTCCCGGTATTTGAAGGAGAATATGGAATAACGGTCGTGTAACAACACGGAGGAACGAGAAATGAAACAACAAGGAGTTCGTTTGCTGACGTTGCTGTCGGTCGTCGTCATGCTTGCTTCGCTGATGTTCTCGCTGCCGATCACGGCTTCGGCAGATAAGATCGCGGATAAAAAGGATGAGCTGGCGGAGCTGAAAGAGCAGCAACAGAAGCTGGAAAAAGAAATTGACGCACTGGGTGATAGCATTGACGACCAGAAGAAAAAGGTGCAGAACCTTTTGAATCAGGTCGAAAATATGGAAAAACAGGTTGATGCGTACCGCAAAAAGATCGAAACGCTGGATAAGGAGATCGCTGAGCAGGAGAAACGCATCGAGACGTTGAGCGGCGAGATCGAGGAGAAGCAGGACGAGTTGGATGCGATGATGGAGAAGCTGAAAAAGCGACTCCGTGCCATTGCCATGACCGGCAACTATTCCACACTGCAGATCTTGATGGATTCCGAAAGCTATGAGGATTTCCTGATAAAAAACAAGATCGTGGAATCCATCGCCGCTCACGATAAAAAGCTGATGGACAAGGCGGAGCAGGAAAAAGCCGCTATTGAGCTAAAGAAAAAAGAGGTCGAGGACGAAAAGGCGGAGACCGAGGCGGAAAAAATCGAGACAGAGGCGATGAAAGCCGAGTTGGATGCCAACTACGCAAAGCTGGATTCTCTGTATACGAAGGCACGCACCGAGCGTGATAACTTGGAGAAAAAGCTGAATACATACGAGGCTCGCCTGAAAAATATTAAGGCGGCTGAGGCAAAGCTTGACAAGGAGATCGAGGCGCTGCTTGCGGCAACGCAGGCGACCGGTAAGTACAATGGCACGATGTACTGGCCGGTGCCGGGCGTTTACCGTATTTCTTCGCACTTCGGCTATCGTCCGAGCATGGGGGATACCCACGGTGGTACCGATATTGCCGCACCCGGCTGCCTGGGTAAGAACATTGTGGCTGCGGCGGACGGCACGGTGCTTAAGGTGCAGAGCATGCACTACAGCTACGGTAACTTCGTAATGATCGACCACGGCTTGGATTCCGCGGGT
This sequence comes from Clostridia bacterium, assembly GCA_017936615.1. Classification (GTDB taxonomy): domain Bacteria; phylum Bacillota; class Clostridia; order Oscillospirales; family Acutalibacteraceae; genus RGIG3009. The sequence continues at coordinate 5,870 of JAGBFF010000010.1, forward strand.
CGTCGTATCGTCACATTGTATGCGCACATGCGTTATACACCCAGCGTCAAGGTGGGGCAAACGGTGGTGGGCGGCTCGACTGTGCTGGGTCAGGTCGGTAACACCGGTAATTCCTTTGGTGCGCATCTGCACTTCGAGGTGCGCGTAGACAACGTGCGTGTGGATGCAGTGAAGAACGGGTATATCAAGCAGCCGTAAGCTATTCTCTATCCAAAGCGAGGTGAGGGATCGTGAACCGAAAAGTTTCCTTGGGAGCAGCCGTTGCCGCCTGTATTTTGGTGGTGGCGTTGACGGTTTCTGCGACTATGATGATCGCCATGCGGCATTTTAGCGACCTCGTCAGTGATGTGGGGCAACGGCAGGCTATGTACGATTATCTGGATGAGATCGATTCCGCGGCGCGCGGCAAGTACACGATCGATGAAGAGTTGCTACGCACGGCGTTGGCAAAAGGATATTTGGACGGTCTGAACGACCCGTATGCCGCGTATCTGTCTGCTGAAGAGTACAAGCGTGTTCAAAACGAGCTTGCCGGCAACTACACCGGCTTTGGCTTTCAGGTGACGGTGTCGGAAAACAAGTTGGTGGTGTCGTATGTGGCGGAAACCTCGCCGGCGGCACTGGCGGGTGTCAAAAAAGGTGACACCGTGACGGTCGTGGACGAAGAGCCGATGAGTGGCACATCGTACACCACCTTGATCGACAAACTTGCTAACAGCGAAAAAATGTTGCTGACGGTATCGCGTGACGGCACCGAGTCAGCGATGGAACTGACGGTTAACACCTATACCGATCCCGGTGTGGAGGGGTATATCGTGCAGGACACGGTCGGGTATATCCGCTTCCGATTTTTTAACAATCTGACGGCGATGCAGTTCAAAAACGTGTATAACGAGTTGACCCGTCAGGGCGCGCAGTATTTTGTGTTTGATCTGCGTAACAACACCGGCGGCAGTTCAGCGGCGGTTAAGGAGATCCTGGGGTATCTGCTACCGAGCGGTCCGTATGCGACCTGTGTGCAGAAAAACTCGACCGAGACGTACACGGCTTCCGATCCGTATGAAATGACGGCACGCAGCGCCACCATTGTTAACGGTAACACCGAGGGCGAAGCGGAGCTGTTTGCCGGCGTGATGCAAGATCTGTCCAAAACCACGCTGGTTGGCGGAACTACCGCCGGAAAAGCGGTGGTACAGGAGTATTTTTCGCTGGCGTCGGACAAGGCCGCAGTGCGGCTGACGGTGGGCGAGATCACACTGATGAAGAGTGAAAAAAACTGGGCGGATAAGGGTTTGATGCCCGATCGTCTGAGGGATCTGTCCTACGATAAGCTGCAGCGATTTGATCTGTTGTCTTACGGTGAAGATGACCAGCTGCGGACGGCGGTAGACGCGATTAAGAGTAATCAGAACGTTACCACACCGGATAACAATATGACCGGTGGGACAACGACTGTAACGACTGTGGCGACGACTACCGGTTCTGCAGAAACGGCACAGACTACGGCGGCGCAATAACAGGAAAGTGAAAGCGCCCCTCCGAATCTCGGAGGGGCGCTTCTTTTGTGCTGCTGTGTTACACAGAGGCCTGTTGACGGTAGGCCCGGGCGGTCATACCGGTATCGGCCTTGAATCGCTTCATAAAATGTAGCTCGTCGCTGAAGCCACAGGAGAACGCGATAGCCTTGACGGACATATCGGTTTCCTCCAACAGTCGGCGAGCGTGTGCCAGACGCAGATTACCGAGATAGCGCGCCGCAGGGATACCGTAAGTATTCTTAAACAGACGGCACAGATGAGAGTGGCTGATATGGAGTGATTCGCACAAAAGCTCGATGGAAAAATCGTGCGAGGTGTAGTTTGCCTCAATCATACGCCGTGCTGCGGCAGCGCTGTGCCAGCGCGACGGTGTACTGTAAAGGTGAATGCAATCGTAAAACGCCGCAAGTGCCAGGTAATAAGGGTCGCCGGTGGTATCTGCCATCGTGCGGAACAGACGGTTCAAGGTGTGTCGCAGCGAGGAGAGGAGCGAGGTGTGACCGATCGGCTGCTCTCTGGATACGCCGATGCGGGAAAGCAGGGGGTACGCCTGTGTTCCTTGAAAGGAGAACCATACGTATTCATACGGGTCGTTATCGTCGGGATAGTAGGCGAGCGGGACGTTCTCCGGCAGGAAAAACAAATCGCCCTCACCGACGCAATACGTGACACCGTCCAAAACCAAATACCCACTGCCGCGCAGGACGATCTGAGCAGTGCAGTAGGTGAGGGTGCGCACATCACGAACGGGCACGGTGTTTGGATCGGCATAATCATTGTAGCCAATGTTGGGAATGTACAGATCACTACCGCGGTCATCCAACGAAAATGGATAAAAACAGTCGCGCTCGGCAAATTTACTCACAGCAATCACCTCTGCTTTAGTGTAACACATACGGCAAGGGATTGTAAAGACAATCATAAAAAAACACAGTTTTTTATTCTGTGTGCCTGTATGTGGTACAGTGATCAGCGGATGAATATGGAAGGTGGTGCTGTCGGCTGTGAGATTGCGAAAATCCTTAGTTTTTTGCCCGAAAAGGGTTGCAATCAGTGGGGGTATCGGGTACAATGAAAGCAACCGAAACAGCAACAAACGGAGGGATAACGAATGGGAAAAACGATCGAAGCGCCGTGGCTCGCCAAAGAGAACGGTATGACCAATCTGGTGTTTGAGGACGATTTTGAGACTTTGGATACCATTGACCTGGAAAATACCGGCAAAGAAGGTTACAAGTGGTACACCTGCCGCGCGTTTGGCGCACCGCCGATGAAACCGGATGATGTTAAGGTGGAAAACAGCGTGCTGACGCTGGCGTGTGAAAATCCGATCTGGAACTACGGCCTGAGCACCTTCAACCCGAACACGCTGGCAGGATGGTCGTTTTTTAAGGGCGTTTTGGAGTTTCGCTTGCGTATTCCGCGTCCCCGAACGAACGATAAGGAAGCCGGCGAAAAGGGCGTTCCCGCCGTGTGGTCCTTCCCGCCTACCAAGATCACGGATGATACGTTGGATTGGGTCGAGCCCGACTGGATGGAATACTGGGGTGACGGCTACTGGACGCTGACGGTACATCATTCCAAACGTGCCGTCCGCAAGGGTAAGGAGATCTATTGGATCAGCAACCCCAACCACCGTGCGCCGGAAAGTCTGAACGATGGCGAATGGCACACCCTGACCTATTTGTGGGATGACGGCACGATCGAGGGTTACCTCGACGGTGAGCCGACCGTGAAGATCACCTACGCACCGAAGGAACTGTCTCCCGCACCGTATCTGCATACGGGTGAGATCGGTGACGATGTGTATCAACCGCTTGAGCGTGATCCGCAGGCGCTGATCCTGGGTGGCTCGTGGTGCAACCCGATGGAGCTTGATTGGATCCGTGTGTGGCAAAAATAAAAGGAGTGTGTACGATGAACAAAAAGATCGAAGCGCCGGAAATTGCGAAAGCAAACGGTATGACCCGCTTGGTGTTTGAGGACGATTTTGATTCCGCCGATACCATTGATCTGTACGGCACCGGCAAAGAGGGCTATAAGTGGTACACCACCCGTCCCTTCCGTGCGGCACCGCTGAAGCCCACCGATGTCAAAGTGGAAAACAGCGTGCTAACGGTCTGCAACGAAGAGCCCACCTATAACTGGGGTATTGCGACCATCAACCCCCGCACCCGTGTGGGTTTTGAGTTCTGCAAAGGTGTACTGGAATTTCGCATTCGCATTCCCCGCCCCCGTGCCAACGATAAGGAAGCCGGCGAGACGGGTGTGCCTGCGATCTGGTCTTTCCCGTCGCAGAAGATCTACGACATTGCACTGGAATGGATCGAACCGGATTGGATGGAATACTGGGGTGACGGTTATTACACCACGACGATCCATCATACGAAGCGCGAGACGATGCACGCTCCCAGCTACTATGCCGCTGCGAACTGGAGCGGTCACCGTGGCCCGGACGCCTTCACCGACGGTGAATGGCACACCATGACCTTCCTGTGGGACGACGGCGTGATCGAAAGCTGGCTGGATGGCGTGCCTGCTGTGAAGCAGACCTACTATGAGGGACAGGAGACCGCACCGAAGGCGAGATTTACGGTGGGCGAGTATCAGGACGATGTCTTTAAGCCGCTGAACACCGTGCCGCAGGCGTTAATTTTGGGCGGTTCTTGGTGCAACCCGTTGGAGATTGACTGGATTCGTGTTTGGCAGAAATAAAGGAGTGTTTATTTATGAATAAGATGATGGAGGCACCACAGATTGCTAAAGAGCACGGCATGACCCGCCTGACATTTGAGGACGATTTCGATTCCATTGATACCATTGACGTGAATAACACGGGTGAAGCAGGCTATAAGTGGTACGTGCAGCGTGTTTACGCGGCGCCGCCGGTGGAGAAGGATGACTACAGCGTCGAAAACAGTATACTGACACTGAAGCAGAAGAATCCGATGTACAATTTCGGTTTGGTGAGTATGCATCCGAAAAAGCAGGTCGGTTACGCCTTCTTCAAGGGTGTGCTGGAGTTCCGTTTTCGTATCCCGCGCCCGCGTAAAAACGACAAGGAGGCGGGTGAGGACGGCGTTCCCGCCGTGTGGTCGTTCCCGCCAGAGAAGCTGTCCAATGCCGCCAAGGAATGGGTCGAGCCTGATTGGTTGGAGTATTGGGGCGATGGTTTCTGGACGACGACCATTCACCACTCCCGCCGTGAACAATCGGACGGTCCGGTGGATTACTGGATCAGTAACCACAATCACGCCGGTCCGAAGGGTTTGGAAGACTGCGAATGGCATACGATGACCTGCTTGTGGGATGACGGCATCATCGAGAGTTATGTCGACGGTGAACTATGCGTGCGTGTGAGCTACGCGCCGAAGGAGCTGTTCCCCGCTGAGCCGTGGCTGCACAACGGCGAGAGCCGGGGCGACGAGTACCAGCCGCTCGAGCGGGATCCGCAGGCGCTGATCCTCGGTGGTTCGTGGTGTAATCCGTTGGAGATCGACTGGATCCGTGTGTGGCAGAAATAAAAGGGAGTGTGTACGATGAACAAGAAGATCGAAGTGCCGCAGCTTGCTAAAGATCATGGCATGACCGTGCTGGTGTTCGAGGATGATTTTGATTCGATCGATACCATTGACGTTAACAACACCGGCGATAAGGGCTATAAGTGGTATGTGGAGCGCCCGTATCGCCATACGACACTGACTGCAGGTGTGGATTACAAGGTAAGCGACAGTGTGCTGACACTGTGTAACGTGGACCATCTGTGGAACTATGGTATCGGTACTTATCACCCGACCACCAAGGTGGGATTTTCCTTCTGTCAGGGCGTGATCGAGGTGCGCTTACGTATTCCGTTCTACGAGTTTACCGAAGCAGAGTCCCATGAGATTGGTGTACCGGCGTTCTGGTCGTTCCCACCAAACAAGATCACGGATGAAACACTAGAGTGGGTTGAACCCGATTGGATGGAGTATTGGGGTAACGGTTATTGGACGACCTCGATCCATCATCTGAAGCGTGAGGTGCACAAGGGGCCGTATATCTACAAGAGCACCAACAGCAATAAGCGCGGTCCGGAGGGGCTGAATGATGGTGAGTGGCATACTATGACCTTTTTGTGGGATGAAGGACGCATTGAAGCGTACCTTGATGGTAAGCAGACGATGACACTGACCTATGGCGATGGCAAGGTCACACCACCCGAGAGAGTTTACGTTGGCGAGTGCTTGGGCGACCAGTACCACACCATGGCGTGGGAGCCGCAGACGCTGATTATGGGCGGCTCAGAAAAGGCGCCGATGGAAGTAGACTGGGTCCGTGTGTGGCAGAAATAAAAGGAGTAAGCAGTATGTGTAAGCAGATCGAAGTGCCGCAGCTTGCTAAAGATCATGGCATGACCGTGCTGGTATTTGAGGATGATTTTGATTCAATCGAAACCATTGACGTTAACAACACCGGCGATAAGGGCTATAAGTGGTATGTGGAGCGCCCGTACAAGTTCACGACCATTGAGAACGAGTTGGACTACAAGGTGGAGAACAGCGTGCTGACGCTGTGCAATCGGGATCCCCGCTACAATTACGGTATGGCGACGTATCACCCCACCAAAAAAGTGGGCTGGTGGTTCTGTAAGGGTGTGCTGGAATTCCGTATCCGCATCGTGAATCCCAAGATCCCTGAGGGCAACGAGGGCAAGGGTATTCCGGCGGTGTGGTCCTTCCCACCTGCTACCATCAACGACGACGCCGTCCAATGGGTAGAACCGGATTGGATGGAATATTGGGCGGAGAATTTCTGGACGACCGCTGTTCACGACTCCCGCCGTGACGTGCATAAGGGTCCCATAACATATGCCAGCACCAACACCAACTATCGCAGTCCGCTACCGCTGGGTGATGGCGAATGGCATACGCTGAGCTACCTGTGGGACGACGGCCGCTTGGAGTGCTATATGGACGGCGAGCAGTGGATGACGCTTGAATATGAGAGCGGCATTGCCAATCCGCCGATCAATCACAAGCAGGGCGAACCTCGCACCGATCAGTATCGCACGATGGAGTGGGAGCCGCAGGTATTGATTCTCGGTGGCTCCGAGACCGCACCGTTGGAGATCGACTGGATCCGTGTGTGGCAGCGACCGCTGAAGGATGTCAGAGAAGACTGAATAAAAAAGACCGCCTCGGTGAGGCGGTCTTTTTTCAGCTGTTGTTGGTTATCCGATGCGGTCGGCGAGGTAGGCGAGGTTGATCTGTTTTTCAACGAGATCTTGCATGGAGAAATAGTACTGGTTGCTCGCCTCAAAGCCGATACGCGAATCCTCGGCACGCAGGGGCATCAGCATCTCCACGACCTTCTGCTCGTCCAAAATCGCCGCCTTCACACCTGCGGTATCACCGAGGTCACGGTGACGGACGTGGCGAATGTGGTTATACGTGGAAGCGATGTGGCAGTAGGTGGCCTTTGCCATACGGCACAGCTCCACATAAGCGGGACTGGTATCGGTGTAGGAATCCAGAATGTCCAGGCCCTTTTTCCACCCTTCTGTCATTTTGCCGAACTGCGATTCAAAGACTTCGCGCGGGAACTGCGAGCGGTAGCCGTCCAGATCGTCATACGGGAAGCCGACCATGGTGGAGGCACAACCGGACGGTTCCTCGAAGAACGGAGCCATCGGGCCGAAGGTGTGCGGGCCGTTGTAGATCACGGTGATGTCAAAGGGGTATTCACGGAACGCTTTGCAGAATTGCGCATCCGCTCGGGCGACGACATCCGCCGCCGCACCGTATTCCGCCTTCAGGAAGGCGGGGAGGGCGGTTTCCAGTGTCTCCTTGCTGTTGAGGAAATCGCAGGTGAACTTGGTGATGGGGGACGGGCTGCCGCCTACCGTCCAGGTGAGCATCACGTCACGTACGCCGGCATCCTTTACACCCTGCAGATGCTCACCGATCAGACCGAAGATCGGAACGAACGGCATCGCTGACATCTCCCAGCTTCCGTTGATCTGGATCTTGGCGACGGGTCTCATATTGTTCTCTAAAGCGGCATTCCAACGGCGCGTGGCTTTTTCGCCCGGACCGGGGACTGACATGGAGTAATCACGCACATAGCCGTCGACACCGCCGCGGTTGAACGGGACGTGCTCCTCGCTGACCGAGAGCAGGTACTGTCCTTCGGTATGTTTAGCGATCGCCTCCTTATCCCACGCCGGATCCCATGCCCAGGAGTGGGCGATAGCGCGAACGTTGGGATTGGCGCGCTTGGCACCGCGTGCCATACAATTATTGACGGTAGATACCAAGTCCTGCGGCGGCACATCCTTGCAGCGCGGGCAGGTGGATTGCGGTACGGGACCACGGGCGCAGCAGTTGGTAAAGTTTTCGGAATAGCTGATGTCAAAGTAGCCCGCCAGACCCGGAACCTCGCGGAAAATGTATTCCATGGAGTTTTCCAGATACTGCTGTACCTCCGGCAGAGAGGTGCACAGGCAACGGAATACCTGATACTCGGCACCCTTCAGGTGCGGGAACTTCTCGAAGAAGCTATCCGGCTCGGGACGGGGTTCGTTGATGTACAGGTAGACACCGATGCCGTATTTTGCGGCACGCTCTACCAAGCGGCGCAGCGACTCCAGACGACCCGGACGGGCGGCGGCATCCTCCGGATGATCGTCCCACGGATTGGGGGCGAGCTGACGGAGCAGTGCCTGGAACCAGATCGCATTGACGCCGTTTTCGGCGTACTGGGCGAGCAGGGTCTCCGGATAGGAGTCCTGCGCGTCGCCCGCCAGCGTATCGCCGTACAGCGCAAAGTAAGAATAGATCAGGCGTAGGTCGTCCTGCTGCGGGAAATGTACCTCACCGCTTTGGGGTTCTGCCGTGTAGGGGGCGAGGAAATCGAAGGAGTTGTCCGCAGGCGCACCGATTTTGCGCACCAGCGCGGCGATCTCGTCCAGACGGGTTTCCACCTCTGCCGGGTACGATGCCGCCAGGAACGGACGCTCTACGACCGGCTTGAGCGAGCCCATTTTGTCCCACATGAAGTCATCCTCACGCAGGGTAAACTCAAGCTGCTCGTCCGTCATATCCACCAGGATCTTGATCTGATCGTAGTCGCAGAGATTCCAGTTATTGCGAATAACAGTCAGAAAACCACGCTTTTTCCATAAGGGCGAAATGGTGGGGTTCGGGTCGAGCCCCATTTTCTCGGCGGCTTTGCGCACCGAAGGCTCATCCGTGTCCAGCACCTTTGCGATGCGGGACGGCGCAACCAAGCCCCAGTTGCGGAAGATCACGGCAAACGCCGGAGCCGGAAAATAGGGGTATTTTGCTGACGGTTTTCCTTTGGGAAGAAAGCAAGCATCCATAATGTTAACCTCCATAGGTAGTGTAGAAAAACCCCCAAGGCATCCGCCCGGGTTGCCTTGAGGGCTTTCACATTCATTCGGTGTGAGTGGATCAGAAATCTAGCTCGTAGATCTTGCCGATGTTGCCGCCGGTGGACTCGCAGCCGTTCTCGGTAACAACGATACCCTTTTCCCAACGCAGACCGAAGGTCGGGCCGGAGATAAAGGTGTCGACCTGGAAGGTCATGTTGGGCTGCAGCACATAGTCGGAGGTGGTCTCCATCCAAGGAGCCTCAACCTCGATCATACCGGTACCGTGGCAGGGACCGTAGACATAGGCATCCTTGTAGCCATTGTCGCAGTACAGCTTGTAGAATCCCTTGGCGATGTCGGACGCCAGCACGCCGGCTTTGATCTGATCCACCGTCCAGTTGTGAGCCTGCAAGCAGAACTCAACATAGCGGCGCTTCTCGTCGGTCAGCTTGCCGAGGCAAACTGGCAGACCGATGGAGGGAGAGTAACCGTCGATCTTGGCGGAGAGGTTCAGCTGAATGATGTCGCCTTTACCGAGGGTACGGTAGCTCGGACGGGAGATGGCGTGACGGGTGGACGCTTCACTGAAGACGTACATCGGCAGGCCTTCGTACTCGGCGCCGTTCTCGTAGATGACACGCTGGGCGATACCGACCATAGCAAGCTCGGTCACGCCGGGGCGCAGGTTTTTGATGACCTCCTGAGTTGCCAGGTCAACGATGCGGAAGCCTTCGCGGATGCAGGCCAGCTCGTTTTCAGACTTGATCTGACGCAGGGAGACCATGATCTCTTTATCCTCGATGATCTCGGCTTCGGGATATGCGGCCTTCAGGTGGCGCATCATCTCGCAGCTGGTATCCAGGAAGCTGCCGATCGCGATCTTGATGTGCTTGCCGGTGACGCCCATATCGCGGAACACCTCGTCGTACTCGACGGGGGACAGCTCCGGGTAGGAGGGGTCAGCAGACTCGCGGTAGGCGAGCATGGTGTAGATGTTTTCGATCTTGCTGCGGTCGGCGGAGAAGATAGTGCTTTCCGGGCCGACCAGCAGAGCGGCTTTGCCGTCGGGGGTGATCGCCACACCGGCGCGCTCGAACAGCGGCCAGAAGTTGCTGAAATAACGGACGTTGGCGTAGTCAGCTTCGTTGGAGTTGACCAGGAAGATGTCGTAGCCCTTCTTGGCTACCAGTTCGGCGCAGCGCTTTACGCGCTCCTTGTACTCATAATCCGGGATGCAAATGCGGGACATAATGATTCCTTCCTTTCTTTACGTTACATTTTTAGTTACACGGAATAGCCGTTGGTGGTGTAGAACGCCATGTTCGTCTGGCGTACGTCCAGTCGACCGTACTGCACGACGATCGGCACGTCACTCTCCAAAGAGATCGCGTACTGCTCACCGGCGTTCGGGACTTCGCCGAGGAAGTCCTTCTTTTCTGTGGCACGCAGGCCTTTGACACGCTTGGCACCGACGGTGACTGTCTCGCCGCAGGTGGGTTCGCGGTCGGTCCAGTACAGACACACCTTCACGTGCGCCTCCGCATCGTTGGGGTTGAACAGGATGAGCGATTCGTGACCGTAGACCTCCGGATCGTCACCCATCGGGGGTATTTCGCCGTCAGCAAAATACCATTTGGTTTTGCCGTCCATACTTCTGTCTCCTTTCGTAGAGCTTCTTTGGTTTTATTGTACTTGACTTTTACAAAAGTAGATAGTACAATGTACTTGAAAACTAGCATTTTTTAATCAATTTGAAATTTTTTAGCAGGGTTTGGGGGCGAAGCCGTGGCAATGAATCTCTTTTTTGAACTAAATGAGATCCAAAAGATATTCAAGGATATTTACCTCATCACAGGTCACCAGTGCGCGCTGTTCGACCCCGAATATCACGTGTTGCTCCGTTATCCCACACAAGCCAACCCCTTTTGTCAACACATTCAATCCACCGCAGTGGGGAAATCGAAGTGCGAGGCGTGCGATATGTACGGCTTCCGTCATGCCAAGATGACGGGAAAGTTGTGCGTATATCAATGCCACGCGGGACTCATTGAGGTGTGCGTGCCGATCAAATCGGGGCAGCGCAACGACGAGATTCTCGGTTATGTGGTGCTGGGACATTTGCTCGATGATCAGACCTCCCTCGGCTCGCAGTGGAACACAGTATATGAGAACTGCCGTCACTTCATCCGCGATATGTCGGCGCTGAATCATCAATTTTTTCAGCTGATTCCCACTTCGCGCTCCTGCATTTCTGCGATGTGCGATATTTTGCAGATCTGCATCGAGCACCTGCTGTTGCAGAAGCTGATCCAGCGTAACCGCGACGACCTGTGGCAGCGCGCGCAGACATATATCGATGAAAACCTGCGCGAAAAGCTGTTGGTTTCGGATATTGCACGGGAGCTGTCGGTCAGCGTGTCCACGCTCAACCGCTGTGCGGAGAAAAACGTTGGTATGGCAATCGGTAAGTTTATTTTGCAGAAACGTATCGTACTGGCGTGTAAGTACCTGAAGGACCCGAAATACAACATATCGGAGATAGCCGGCAACTGCGGTATCTCGGATTACAACTACTTTTCGCGCGTGTTCAAGCTCAAGACCGGTATGACGCCGCGTGAGTATCGCGCTGTGTTTTTGCGGAGTGGCAACGTACCGGAGCTACCCGATCCCGACAAATTGACTCTGTCTGCGGTCAACCTGACCGGTGGTGAGCAGATATAACAAAGCAGGCGCCGCGGCGCCTGCTTTTGTCGTTAGAACTGCAGTTTGCGAGTTCAACCTTTCCAAACCGGGATGGTCTGCTTGCCCGCTTTCAAAGAAGCGAAGGGGCCGGGGATCAGCCGGTCGGTGTGTTGGTCACCGAGGAAGTCTTTACTGAAATCCAGGTCACTACCGTCCGGCGCTTCAAAGGCTTGCGCCGCGATTCGCGGCTCGCCCAACCTTTTTGTGGTGACTGCTTTACACGTTGCGGTGTTCAACGTCTCCGGAATATCCAGGGTCAGTGTCCACACACCGTCGCTTTCCGTAACCGCCGCGCTGATGCTGCCCGCCATGATGGCTGACTTTTCGTACACAGAGGGTGTGGCAAAGCCGGCGTAGGCATTATCCTCTATCCAAACCGGTTGAGGAATCTGAGCGTAGGCATTCGGTCCACTGCCATGGATTGCAGCGATACGTGCAGCATAATCGTCCGGCTCTGTAAAGCGGTCGCAGTGCTTTGTAAACTGTTCCAGATTTTCACCGCCATCCTCCCAAAGTCCCGCAAAAATATTGTTATAATACCGGTCGTCACCGCCGTATATTTCGCAGTACCCTGCCACTGCCGTGGAATGAGGAAAATGATACGGCGTGGCGCGCTCGAGAATGGTTCTGTTGCGAATCTTGCCGCAGAAGAGATTGTGTACGAGCGCACCGCCCTGCGACCAGTTATCAAAGGCATATTGCGACATAAACACATTGTGATCAATGAGATACGGGCCGTGGCTGACCTCTACCATGATATCGCGGTCGTTGGCATAATACAGATTGGCGGTTATGCGGCAACCCTGTGTTTGCCAATCGAACCAGGAGCCAAGGGTGCAGTTGTGGATGTTGTTTTCAGCGACGAGTGTGTCAATGGCACCGTGAAATTTAATTCCCGCCATTTCGTGACCCCAAAACTCGTGTTTTACACCGATATTATAAATGTGATTATGCTCGATCCGACTGAAAATGCAGCCCAGGTGCCCCACAATGCCGTTTTGTCCGCAATCATGGATCTCGTTGTTGCGCACGATGTGTGAGCCGACAGAATCGCGACTCCATCCTTTTTGTGCCGCTGAGAAAACGGCTTCCAGCTGGTAGCGGTGGCCGGATTTGCGGTGGAAGCGGGAGTGCAAATTATGTCCCGTAGATTCTTCCTTTCCCAAACTGAGTGCACTGCACTTTGCATCGTGCAGATCGTTGTTTTCAATGATCCAGCCTTTGCTCCAGTGAGGTCCGACCATACCGATCTGATGAGAGGTGGGTGGCGTCCACGGGCACGCAGCCTGCGCTATCTCAAAACCGCGTAGTGTAATATAGTTGACACCTGTGGCTTTGGGGTAAAAACAGCAGGGGCGCACGTTGATCTCGATGAGCTGTGCATTTGGGTCATAGTCTTGGAAATTGCAGAACACGGTGGTGGTATTCTCTGTGACAACGGCGTACCATTTGTAAACGGTCTGCTCGGGATGCAGGATCAACTCATCCTCTACCCGCCAGCTGTTTTGACAGCAGGTGATCCGCGGGGTGCCGTCATACAGATCCTCCATCGACTTCGCCTCAAACAGGGAGACACCGTTCATATACACGTCACCGAGGTGAACGCGATAGTTCGCAGGAGCTTCCAGCCAGTCACCCTCCACCTCCAGTGCAAAGGGATTCCAATCGCCGAACATAGCGTTTTGGAGCTCCTTTTTCCATACGGAGCCCTCCACCCGTTGCCAATCGGTAATGATTTCCGATCCCTTGATTACAGGGCGTTCCCCTTCTACTGCCTCATATACGATGCGATTGCTGTCACTTGTGCCGCCGTTTTGAGGATCTACCCACTCGCGGTAGATACCGCCAAAAACCTTGATGGCATCGCCTGCCACGGCGACCTTTGCCGCGTGATTGATGGTTTGAAAAGGCGATGAAAAGGAGCCGTCCGCTGTATCGCTGCCGTGGACAGAAACGTAATAGATCATCGAGATCCCTCCAATTCGCCAAACATAATTTGATTTACCACACTCTGCAAATATTCCTGTCTGCCGCCTGCGGGAAGTGCGGGTGCGCCCATATCTTCGGCGATCTGTGCGAGCTCAGTCAAGGACGTATTCCCTTGGGCAATCTTTTTGCCGATGCCTGTTTTGAAGGAAGCGTAGCGCTCCTCTACAAACGCATCGATCCTGCCATCCTCGATGATCTGCGCCGCCTTGATCAAACCGAGCGCGAAGGTATCCATACCGAGTATGAATGCGTGGAACATATCTTCGATCGTGTAACTGGGACGGCGCGTTTTGGAGTCGAAATTAAAGCCGCCCGTGAGTCCACCCGCTTTCAGCACTTCATACATACACATAGTGGCTTCGTACACATTGGACGGAAATTCATCGGTATCCCAGCCAAGCAGCAGATCGCCCTGGTTGGCGTCGATAGAGCCCAGCATACCGTTCATCGCCGAAACGCGCAGCTCGTGCTGGAAGGTGTGCCCTGCCAGCGTCGCGTGATTTGCCTCAATATTCATTTTAAAATCCTTATCCAATCCGTACTGACGCAAGAAACCGATGGCGGTTGCGGCATCAAAATCGTATTGGTGTTTCATCGGCTCCTTCGGCTTGGGCTCGATGTAAAAATCACCCGTGAAGCCGATGGAACGGCCATAGTCCACCGCCATATGCATCAGTCTGGCGATGTTTTCCTGCTCAAACTTCATATCGGTGTTCAGCAGCGTTTCGTAGCCCTCTCGGCCACCCCAGAACACATACCCCTTGCCGCCGAGTTTCACTGTCAGATCGAGCGCTTTTTTGACCTGCGCCGCTGCAAAGCAGAAAACATCAGCCGAGTTTGTGCTGCCTGCACCGTTCATAAAACGCGGATTGGAGAACATATTAGCTGTACCCCACAGACATTTAATACCGGTCTCGTTCATTTTTTCAAGAATATAATCGGTGATCTCGTCCAGACGTCGGTTCGTTTCCCGGATGTTGTCTGCCTCGGGAATTAAATCCACGTCGTGGAAACAAAAATACGCTATACCAAGCTTCTGCATAAACTCAAAGCCGGCATCCACCTTGGCCTTTGCGTGCAGCATCGTGCCCTTGTCGGCGCCAAAGGATTTATCGGCAGTATCCCTGCCGAACATATCGGTACCTGCGGCACAAAGAGTGTGCCACCACGCCATCGCAAACGGCAAATGCTCGCGCATGGGTTTCCCCAGTATTACGCGGTCGGCATCGTAGTATTTGAATGAAAACGGATTTTTGTTGTCGCAGCCTTCGTACCGGATACTCGGAATGTTGGGAAAGATCTCGTTCATTTTCGTTACCTCACTTTATCGTTTTAAAAAGATGCTTTAGTGTCGGATAAATGTTTTTGAATTTACCGTACTGTGCTTCGTAGCGCGCCGCGATCTCGTCATCGGGAGTTATGGTTTTTTTGAGTTTGACAAAGGCGTTCACACTATCCTTGACATCGGCAAACTCACCGCATCCGACCATCGTCAGCATGGCCGCGCCATAGCCCGGTCCCTGTTCCGTTTGCAGCAGGGTGATATCCACGTTCAGTACGTTGCATAGGATCGTTTGCCAGAGTGCCGATTTCGCGCCGCCGCCGCACAAACTGCTGCAGGTGATGTTGATGCCCTGATCCTTGGCGATCTCGAAATTATCGCGTATCGCAAACGCCACGCCCTCCAGCACTGCCAGAAGCATATCCTTGCGTTTGGTATCCATGCGCATACCGATAAAGGTCGCTCTGGCATCGGTATCGTTGATCGGACTGCGCTCACCCATAAGATAGGGCAGGAAAAACACCGTGTTTCTGCCAAGGTCGTCATCCGTTATGGCCGATTCTTCGGCCTTATAATCCTCTGTTTCTAAAATATCCTCGCAAAACCACTTGTTGCACGATGCCGCTGAGAGGATACACGCCATCAGATGATATCCGCCACTTGCGTGGCAAAATGAGTGCAATGCGTTATAGTTATCCACTGCAAATTCATTGGATGAAATAAATACTGTACCTGATGTTCCGAGGGAGATGTTGCACCGCCCGTTGGAGACCGTGCCTGTGCCGATCGCTGCGGCGGCGTTATCACCCGCGCCTGCAACCACGGTGACGTTCGGCGAAAGCCCCAACACATCAGCAACATCCGGTTGTAGATGACCGACAGGCGCATAGCTTTCAAACAAGCGTGGCAGTTGCGTTTCCGAAACCGAACAAATGCGAAGCATCTCTTTTGACCAACACTTGTTTTTCACATCCAGCAGCAGCATACCCGAGGCATCGGAATAATCGGTGCAGTGCACCCCCGTTAGCTTGTAGTTGATGTAGTCCTTGGGGAGCATAATTTTGCTGATTTTTTCAAAGTGCTGCGGCTCGTTATTTTTGAGCCACAACAGCTTCGGCGCAGTAAAGCCTGCAAATGCGATGTTGGCGGTAAGCTCCGACAGCCTTTTTTTGCCGACAACCTCGTTGAGATACGCCGTTTCTTTTTCGGTTCGTCCGTCGTTCCACAAAATAGCGGGGCGTATGACGGTATCACCTTCATCCAGGATCACCAGCCCGTGCATCTGTCCACCTACGCCGATACCTTGGATTTGTGAGGCGTCTATCCCCTGCACCAACTGCCGTACGCCAGCAACAAAGGCCGCCCACCACTCCTCCGGGTTTTGTTCGCTCCATCCGGCTTGGGGGTACTGAACGGGATAGGACTTTGATACCGTTTTGACGATTTCGCCGCAACGATCAACCAAGAGTAGTTTTAACGCCGACGTTCCGAGATCGGCACCGATAACATAGTTCACACCATCTCTCCTTGTCGCTTTTTTACCAGTATACCGCATTAAATTTGACTTTTCTCGCAATATACTGTACAATATATAGACATAATTTGACTTTTGGAGATAGGTATGTTTTATCAATTCAATCATTTGGGTTCGCCGGATTATATGAAAATCGAAAAAGGAACGGATTTCAGTTTCCCGACGCATCTGCATCAGTGCTTTGAGATCATCATTCTTCTGTCAGGAGAAATGGAAGTGACCGTTGATGACAAGCGCTTTGTGCTGAAAGAAAAGCAGGCGGTCCTGATATTCCCCAATCAGATGCATTCCCTGTACTCCACGCAAAGCGAACACGTTCTTGGTATTTTTTCACCCCGCTTGGTGCAAGCGTACGCTACCAAGATATATAACAAGCTTCCGAAAAGCAACCTGTTTCAGCCGGACGAATATTTTGTAACGGCGCTGGAGCGGTTGGATAAATCCTCGACCTCTACCGAGAAAAAAGGTGTGTTATATTCGCTGTGTGCACAGTTCGACAACACAGCCGAGTATCGCAAAAGACAAACCAACAGCGAAACGTTGTTACACAAGATCTTTTCGTTTGTGGAGGAGCACTTCAATACCGATTGCTCGTTGCTAAAGCTGTCGGAGAACACCGGATACGATTATTCCTATCTTTCGCGCCATTTTAAGAAGAACATCGGCATGCCGTTCAATGCGTATGTTACGCACTATCGTTTGAGCCACGCGTGCTATCTTATGGACAATACCACGCTGCCGATCATTCGGTGCGCCTACGACAGTGGGTTCACATCGCTTCGCAGTTTTAATCGCAGTTTCAAAGAAAACCTAAAGATTACACCGACACAGTACCGAAAAACAAGCGTATAGCAACAAAAGCAGGCGCCGCGGCGCCTGCTTTTGGTATTAGGTTCGATTTTGCTTGCGGAATTGTAGAGGGGAGCACCCCATGTGCTCGTGAAACTGGCGGACGAAGTAGTTGACACCGGTGAAGCCGACCTGCCGTGCGATCGTGCTGATCGGCAGATCGCTCTGCTGCAGCAGGCGACAGGAACGGCTCAGGCGGACGGCGTTGATGTATTCCAGAACGGTGGTGCCTGTCGCCGTCTTGAAATAGCGACAGAAATACGACAGCGAAAAACCGAAGACATCTGCTAGTTGATGGGTGGATAGTTTGTCGGCGTAGTTCTGATGAATATAGCGCATAATTTCACCGATAAGCGCATCGGGTTCGGTGGGATGGGTGACTGCCGCGCGGTGGCGACGCAATGCGTGGCTGAAAATGAGAAGCAGGTGCGCGCGGATGGACAACTCTCGACCGATCTCGTTGCTGTGAAATTCGTTGACGATGATCTCGATCAGGGACAGGATGGTCTTGTCGATGAGGTGGTTGCTGATTGGCGGCAGTGAAGCGACGGAGCCGTCCTGTAGCGTGTCATACCACAGGCTGGGCTCCATGATCAGGCAGCGGTACACCACGCCATCCTCACCGGCATAGCCGAGGTGAGATTCGTATGGGTTGACGAATAGCACCTCGCCCGCCGTGACGACTTGCAGCGTATCGGCACAAACGACGCGCATACTGCCCTCGGTGACCGCTAAGATCTCGATCTGTTGATGCCAGTGCGCCGGAAAAAGGCGCTCGTGGGGAGCAACGGAGTAGGTTGTTACCGTCAGGGGAAGGGACCGCTCCGAAAGAGAAAAATATTCGTGTACCGAGGGTTCGCTCATAGTGCCACCTCCGTCAAGATGCTGCCACAAAGTGTGGTTGAATGCAGAAAATTGTCATTCTTTTGCCTATTATAGCGTTGCGATGGAGGGTTGTCAATTGAAAACCGAGGTTTTTGAGTAAAGGGATTGCAAACGAACGGTAAATTTGGTATACTGTGGATACAACATCGGTTATACGAATGGAGGAACTGAAATGACCGTGCGGAAGACGTATCGCCGAATAGGTTCGGTGATTTTTGCTTTGGTGATCCTGTGCGTTTCGTTGGGCGGTTGTGCAAAACCGACAGGCGAAGCGGCGCAAACAACGGTCCCTTCTTCGGAGACGACGGCAAAGCCGACGGTGCCAACGGTAGCAACGCCGAGCGTTTCGCCGGAAGAAGCGGAGGAGGTTACTATCAGCATCAGTGAGCCACCCACACCCGGCAGCGGTCTGCCGCCGGTGACGGACAGTGCGATGCTCAATATCAAAGATACCAATCCCGCGCCGACCGGCCGCCTGAGATCCCTGCTGCGGCTAAAGATTTCGGTATGACCAAGCTGGCGTTTGCCGATGAGTTTGAGTCGTACGACACCATTGATTTCAGCGGAGAGGGCAAGGCGGGCTATAACTGGTATGTTGACCGTCCGTACGGCGGCGTGACGCTGACGAAGGAAGAAATCGTCATTGAGGACGGCGTGATGACCTTTGCGCCTAAAACGTGTCCCGCCTCCATCGGCTTGCCGACCTTCAGTGCGAAGGGCAAGACCGGCTATACGATGAATTTCGGGTATGCCGAGGCGCGTATCCGCTTTTCGGTGGACGAGATCACGCTGCGTTCCGAAGGCCGCAACGGTTGGCCGGCATTTTGGGGTGTCAGCGTGGTGGATGTAGTCGGGGAGAAGTGGGATCGCGTTGGTGAGTTGGATATTCTTGAAGCGTACGAAGTGGATTCCGAAGACCCGCACTCCGATGTAATCTATACCGGCACACTGCACGATCACGTCAAGCTGGAGAGCGGCAAGCAGCAGATCGCCACCAACCTGACCAACGCCACGGGTGCTTTGGGTCTTAAGGATTATCTGGATAACGAGTGGCATACGTATGCTGCCTTGTGGACCGAAAACTACATTGCGTGGTATCTGGACGGTGAACTGATGCATTCGGTTCGGTTTTCCGAGAATGCGTATCCGGTGTACTACTACCGCGACATTGAGGAGCCGCTGATGTGGAACGAGGCCATGAACGCTGCTCTGCAGGGGCACACGTGGGTGGGCGCACACAGCATTATGAACGTCGATCATATGGTGTTGTTCCTGGGCGCTCACGAGACGTGGCCTATCGAGGTAGACTGGGTTCGTGTTTGGGAATACGAGGATCAGTAAGAGCAGCGTATGGATGGTTTGACCTTGTTTTTAACTGCCGTCGGCTTGTCGATGGATGCGTTTGCCGTGTCGATCGGCAATGGCATTTTACTGGGACGGGCAACGCCGACGCAAACCTGCCGCGTGGCCGGTGCGTTTGGTATATTTCAGGGCTTGATGCCGATGATCGGATACTGGATCGCCGGGTTGTTTGCCGCCGAGATCGTGGCGATCGACCATTGGGTCGCATTTGGTCTGCTTGCCTTTATCGGCGGCAAAATGCTGTGGGAGGCCTTCCACGGGGAGGACGAAGCGGCAGATGGTGACCCTACGCGTTGGGGCACGTTGCTGATGATGGCAGTGGCGACCAGCATTGATGCGATGGCGGTCGGTGTGACGATGGCGCTGGGACGGACCGGTCTTTTGGTGCCGTGGTATGGTTATCTCGTTTGTTGCGGTGTGATCGCGACAGTCACCTTTGCGTTTTGTCTGCTCGGTGTGCAGTTAGGCTGCCGTACCGGTAACCGCTACGGCAAGCGCGCGGAGATCGCCGGCGGTATCGTGCTGATCGGCATCGGATTGAAGATTTTGTATGAGCATTTGCTGTTAGGAGGATAATGCCGTGGAACAACAAAAAGTACTGCGCGACACGTATGCGAGGGCGCGCTCGGGGCTGCTGATTATGCTGTTTCTGACCGTGGCGAATCTTGCGACGGTGGTGCTACTAAAATCCGAGACGGTGTTCGTGTTTACCGCCGCGATACCGGAGATCGCGCTCAGTTTTGCGATGGGCAATTATTATGCACCGGAGGGTAAGCTGTATATCATCATTCTGGCGGCGATCGTTTTGGTTTCGGTGCTGGTGTTGTATTTCCTGTGCTGGCTGTTTTGTAAAAAGAAAACGCGCTGGCTGACGGTCGCACTGGTTACGTTTGCGGTGGATTGTGCGGCGCGGGTGGTTCTGTTTCTGATCGCCTTGTCGGAGGCCAACACGACCGGAAACGATATTGATCTGTTGCCGACTGTGATCAGCTTCGTGTTTGCGGTGTGGGTCTTATATTACCTTGTCCGAGGGGTTGGGGCAGCCCGAAAGCTTGCCGCCGCAAAATCCGAAGAATAATTTCAAAAAACGAACGGCCGCCGGATGCGAGCGGCTGTTTTTAATGACAATATGGTAAAGGATGACGACGATGAAACGCTTGATAGCTGTATTGGCAGCACTGGTTCTGTGTATGATGCTCGGCAGCGGGCTTGCTGTCAGTGCCGCACCGGATACCGGTATTGCTGATCTGACGGTGGTATCACTGGATTGGACGGGCGGCGACGGACAGGTCAAACCCGGCACAAAGCTGACGTTTTCCGTGAAGGTGAAAAATACGGGTACGGTGGCGGCTTCGGCATTTGCTGTGGATATTCAGTTTGGTACGGATCGCTTGTTTCGTCTGACGCAGGCCGGCGGTCTTGCCGCAGGTCAGACCGTGACGCTGACCTCCCCCGTTTGGACGGCGGTCAAAGGTGACAAAATGATCTCGGCACGTGCCGATGCGGCAGATACCGTGTTTGAGGTTAGCGAGAAAAATAACAGTAAGCAAATCAATCTGCGCGTGGCGGCGGATCGCTATGAGCCTGCCGATGAAGCGGCGAAGGAAGCGGTGACGCAGGCGGGAATGTTCGACCTGACCTTCAGTGATGATTTTGATTCGCTGGCGAGTGTGGATCAGCAATCTACCGGCAAGGAAGGCTATAAATGGTACGTTAAGCGTCGCTGGGCGCAGAGCGATATGACGCCCGATGATTATTTCGTCAAGGACGGCGTACTGACGTTGCAGAGCCACGACAATCCTTATACGATCGGTGCGAGTACGGTGGACTGTGAAACGCACGTGGGCTATACCTTCAAGCAGGGTTATATTGAGGTTCGTCTGCGGATGCCCCATGCTGTCACGACAGACGGTGAAGCAGGAAAGACGGCTATCTGGTCGGTGCCGCTTGAGAACTGGGCTGAGGGCCTTACCGGTGGTCGCTATGTTGAGGCGGATTGGTATGAGTACTACGGTCAACCCGGCAAGCAGTATTATGGTGTGACACTGCACGATCTTGAAAACACCCCGAACGGGCGCAACTGGTCGTCCGGTAGCCGGCGGTTCGACGGTGGGCTGGCCGACGAAGAGTGGCACACGATGGGTTGGTTGTGGGATGCAGGCAGTTTGCAGTGCTTCTACGACGGTGTGCCGACCTACTACCAAACGTGGAGTAAGAACGATGTGCCGATTCCGATCAATAAAGTAGAATCGGGAGAGTTGCGGTTCGACGGTGTTTTTTCGCCGATCGATCAGTGGGATATGATGCTGTTTATCGCCGGTATGGACAATCTGCCCCTGGAGTTGGATTACGTACGCATTTGGCAAAAAGGCGGTGACAAGCCGGTGGTGACCCCGTCGACGACGACACCAACCATCAAAAAGACTACCGCTGCGACGACCACCAAGCAGGCAACGACCACGAAGAAACCGACTACCATAACCACGGTGACGACGACCGCAACCACGCTGGCACCCACGGCGGTCGATACGGTTACTACCGTGTCGAGCACGACTGTGACGACCGATACCACCGCGGCAACCGCCGCGCCGACCGTCACCCCCACGGCGACGGCGGCTGTGGATACGAGTCCGCGGGAGACGGATGACGGGCTGCCCGGCTGGTTGCTTGGAGTGATCCTCGGTGCAGTTGTGATCGTCCTCGGGACGACGGTTGCCGGTGTACTGATAATTAAGAAGAAAAAGAGTAAATAATGCAAATCTCCCGACGCTGTCCGGCGTCGGGAGATTTTTTTGGTGTTTAAGGTTTAAGTAGTAGTGAGAAGGTGAAGTGATGGGCGTTGAGCTGCCACTGCGACGAGAGCTTCGGGCCGCAGCTGTGCGAGCCGACACCACTTTGCATAAAGTCGAGATGCAGGACGGTGTACTCGCTTTCGCACAGCTCGAAGTTGTGTGGTGCACGGGTCAGCTCCTCAACGGTGTAGGGGGAGACGGAGAAACTGAAGGGGTGCACCGTTGCTTCGACGTTCAAGCCGCCGATCGACAGCCATTCACATTCCGTGTGGTTGCCGTTTTCCTGCGGGCGCAGGTAGTCCTCGTGCTGTTCGGCGACGGTGTTTTCAAACACGCCAAACCACGTGGCGTGGCGTTTATCCACGTAGTTTTCCGTCGGGCCTCTGCCACAGTACCGCACGCGGTCGGCAGATTTCGGCAGATTCAGCGTGATGCCGAAGCGGGGGAGGAACGGTGTGTGGATATGCTTGTCGACCGACATCGTCATATCTATAGTCCCGTCGGGGTGGATGATCCACGTCGACGTGCCACGCAGCAACGGCTGGCGGGAGACGCCTGCTATAGACCAAACAGTGTGCAGTTTGACCGTGCTGCCCACCGTCTCATAGGCGGTCTCATAGGCGCGGGGCAGAAGACGGTCATACCGGTAATTGACAAAATCGGCACGGATATGGCGATCGTTGTCGATGGGTGCACGCCAAATGGCGTAGGTCATCGGCGTTGCCAAACGGTCGGTGCCGTTTCGGACAAGTGAGATGAACAAACCACTGTCGCAATCGTAGGTGTAGCGGAAATCAGCGCCGCTGATCGTCAGGGTGCGTGCCGACTCCGTTACGGTCGGGGCGCTTCCTTCAGCGGTGTATGCCGCACGGGCGGTGAAGGGGCGCAGAACGATCTCGTCAAAGCCGAGCTCGTGTCCGGCGGTACACAAAGCCGTATCGTGCTTTAAGGTCAGCAGGAAGCGGATGCGGCAATGTCCATTGGACGGCAGCTCTAAAGTGAGCGGCAGCGGAGCGCTGCCGTGCGGTGCAACGTGAAGATGCTCCTGCGGCACCTTGCCTGAAGCGATCACGTCGCCGTCACGAGACAATTCGTACGAAATCGTCAAATATTCGTCGAGATACGTAAAATCCAACAGATTACGGAGAGCAAATCCGCCGTTCTCCTCCTGTGTGATGCGTGCGGGGCGCAGGACGTTTTTGTATTCCAAAAGTCCGGTATGCGGGCGGCGATCGGGATAGACCAAACCGTCCATGCAGAAATTGCCGTCGTGCGGGAATTCGCCGGAGTCGCCGCCGTAGAGGTAACGGGAGCGGCCGTCGGGAGCGACGCCGTCGTACTGGGCGTGATCGCACCACTCCCACACGAAGCCGCCGCACAGCCCGTCGTATTCCATAAAGAGCTGCTGATATTCCTCCAGATCGCCCGGACCGTTGCCCATCGCGTGGCAGTATTCGCACAGCACGAAGGGCTTGCGCTCCTCGGGGGGGAGTGCCGCCTGTATACGCATATTCTCACGCAAGAAATCGGGCGAGGAATACATACGGCTGTACAGATCCAGCGTTTTAAAGTTGGGGTATACCAGCTCCTCCTCGGGGTAGTCGTCGACACGAAATTCGTTACAGGTTTCGTAGTGCGTCAGGCGGGTGGGATCGGTCTCCTTGAGCCACGTCCACGCGTCGGTGACCGCCTTACCGCAGCCGGATTCGTTGCCCACCGACCAAATGACGACGCTGGGATGGTTTTTGTCACGGTGATACAGCAATGCCATACGGTCGAGGATCGCGTTGTAGAATTGCGGGTCATCGGTGGCCTCGTTGAAGCGGTTCTCGGGTTTGTAGAGGAAGATGGTGCCGTGCGTTTCCAGATCACCCTCGTCAATGAGATAGAAGCCGTAACGGTCGCACAGCTCCGGCATCCACGGCGCGTTGGGGTAATGGCTGGTGCGAATGGCGTTGATGTTGTGCTGCTTCATCAGCCGCAGGTCGGTCATCACCTGTTCCTTCGACACAGCAGGGCCGGTGACGGGATCACTGTCGTGGCGGTTGACGCCATGGAAGGTGATGTTTTGTCCGTTGATATACAGAATACCGTCCTTGCGGCACACGTCACGAATACCCACGGCGATGGTGATACGCTCGTCGGGTGTGTCCATAGTCAAGGTGTACAGATACGGCGTTTCGGCGTTCCACAGGGTGGGAGCGGCCACCTCCAGTGACACCGCACCGTCCGAGACGGCGGTTGCCACGACGTTGCCGTCAGCATCGGTCAAGGTGTAGGTGACGGCGAAGGGCGTGCCGCTGAACAGCGGAGTGACGTCAACGCTCGCCGCCGTGCGGTCGGCGTTTAGGGGTGTGGTGACGGTGAAATCGCGCAGATGCTCCGTAGGGCGGAACAGCAAAAACACGTCACGGAAGATGCCGGAGGAGCGGAACTTGTCCAGATCCTCCAGATAGGAGCCGTCGCACCATTTTAGTACCATGACGGCGATCTCATTTTCACCCTCGTGCAGATGCTCGGTGATCTCCCATTCGCTGGAAGCGTGGGAGACCTGGCTGTAGCCCACGAACGCTCCGTTGACCCACACGGCGAAGCACGAGTCGACGCCCTCAAAGTTGAGATAGCACCGCAGTGCGAGCTGTGCCGCATCGACGGTGAAGGTGCGGTAGTAGGCGCCGCACGGATTTTCCAGAGGGACGAACGGCGGGTCATACGGGAAGGGGTAGTTAATATTGGTGTACTGGTTTTGATCGTAGCCGTGGCGCTGCCATACCGACGGTACGGGCAACGGTTTGAACTGCGATCGATCGCCGTTGCCCCAAAAAGGTACCGTTACGTCACGCACGTCGGGATAGTACGCGAACTCCCACGTGCCGCTGAGCAATGAAAAACGGTCGGAAACCGTCCGATCCTCACGTACGGCGGCGGGTTCGGCGGTAAAAAACGGGATGTAATAGGCACGGGGTGGCTGCGTGCCGACGTGCAGAGTCGAAGTATCTTCATAGTATTTCGGGAATAGCATAGCGATCACTCCTTTTCTGATTTCAGTATACCGAAATGCAGCGGTATTTCCCATAGGCGCTTTTGACCGAAATATGCACAAATCGGTATTTACAAGTGCCGTGAGATTTGGTATACTGCAAAGGTAGGGGGTGAGGGTGTGATCAGCCATTCGGGATATTTGGTGCCGGATAACGAGGCGCCGCCGTATGAAGCGCCGCTGCTGGTGATGAGTGCGGGGCACTATCGGTTTGTGCAGATGACTCGATTTCATACCCATCGCCCGCAGGGACGTCCCGATTATCAGTTGCTGTATGTGGCAGGCGGTACGGCGAAGTTCCGTATCGGCGATGAGTGGCAGCGTGTAGATGAGGGCGGCGCGGTGCTGTATTGCCCCGACGAGCCGCAGGAGTACCTCTATCATTTGGAGGATAATCCCGATATTTATTGGGTGCATTTTACCGGTACGGCTGCAGCAGAGACGGTAACACGCTGTGGGCTGCACGGCGGGGCGGTAGTTTCTGCCGGCGTGGAATCCCGATACCGGGAATTGTTTGAGGCGATCATTCGGGAGTTGCAGCTCAAGCGGCCGCTCGGCGACGAGCTGACGGCAGTGCTTGTGCAGGAGTTGATGGTGCGTATGGCACGTCGTGACCGCGAATCGCACACCGACCGCCCCCGCTCGGCGATGATCGAAAACGCGGTGCGCGAGATGGAACGGCGGTTTGCCGAGCCGTTGACCGTGGCGGCGTTGGCGGAGCAGTTCCACGTGGAGGTCTGCTGGTTTTCACGGCTGTTTCGGCGGCAGATGGGAGCCTCGCCGCAGCAATATTTGATGAATATTCGTATGATGAAGGCCCGTGAGCTGCTCAGCACCACCGATTGTCCGATCGGGGAGGCGGCACGGCTGTCGGGTTACGATAATCCGCTGTATTTCAGTCGGTTATTCAGCCGACTGTACGGTTGCCTGCCACGGGAGTATCGGCGGCGACAGCAGGAAGGAGCAATGCGATGAAGGCGTGGTTTCACACCTTGGGCTGCAAGGTGAATCAATATGAAACGCAGGCGATGCGCCGTCTTTTGGAGGACGAAGGGTACGAAACGGCGGAATTTGCGCCGGGACAGCCCGACGTCGGCGAGGCGGTGCTGGTCATCAACTCCTGCACCGTGACGGGGGAGAGCGACCGCAAGCTGCGGCAACTGCTGCGCCGCTGTCGGCGTGAGCATCCGCAGGCGGTGCTGGTGCTGACGGGCTGTTTTCCGCAGGCATTTCCCGACGGTGCCGAAGCGTTGCCCGAGCCGGACGTGATCCTCGGCAATGCGGCACGGCGGGAGTTGCCGGAACGGCTGGCACAATACCTGACGGAAAAACGGCGTGTGGTGGCGATCGCACCGCACTCACGGGAGTATGAGAGCTTATCCATTTGTGAGTTCCAAGGGCGCACCCGTGCTTTTGTGAAAATCGAGGACGGCTGTGATCGGTTTTGCTCCTATTGCATCATTCCGCACGCTCGCGGTCGGGTACGGTCGAAGCCGTTGGACGAGCTTAAGACCGAGGTGGAAGCGCTGGCACGGCGCGGCTACCGCGAGATCGTATTGGTGGGCATCAACCTGACTGCCTACGGCAAGGACACGGGAGCAAGCATTTGCGACGCCGTAGAGGTCGCCGCCGCACCGAAGGGGATCTGCCGGGTACGACTTGGGTCGATTGAGCCGGATCACCTGACGGACGAGGTGTTGGCACGGCTTGCGGCGTGCGATAAGCTGTGTCCGCAGTTCCATCTGGCGTTGCAGAGTGGCTGCGATGCGACGCTCCGGCGGATGAACCGCCACTATACCGCCGCGGAGTACCGCGAATTATGCAGTAAATTGCGCACGGCCTTCCCCGGATGTGCGCTGACCACCGACGTGATGGTGGGATTCCCGGGCGAGACGGCGGAGGAGTTTGATGAGTCGCTCAAGTTTGTCGGTGAGATCGGGTTTTCACGGGTACATTGCTTCCCGTATTCGCGTCGTGAGGGAACACCGGCGGCCAAGGCTTCGGATCAGGTGCCGAACGCTGAAAAGCTGCGGCGCAATCGCTTGTTGATCGCCGCTGCCGAGCGCAGCCGTGTGGCGTTTGAGTCGGCGCTGGTCGGGCAGACCGTGGAGGTGTTACCCGAGACTGAACGTGCCGACGGGCGGTTGGAGGGATACACCGATACCTACGTGCCGGTGCTCGTGGACGGCGGCACCGTGGGTGTACCGTGCACTGTGCGTATCACGGGATATGAAAACGGAATGTGCTTTGGGTACGCCGAGGCATAAATGCAAAAGACCGCCGAGTGTTCGGCGGTCTTACTTTTTGTATTCAATGATGTCGCTGACGGTACAATCGAGGGCATCGCAGATGCGTTCCAACACATAACTGTCGTACCGCTTGACGCGGTTTTTGTAGTAGTTGTCGATGATCTGGTATTGAATACCGGTGCGCTTTGCCAGTTCATAGCGGCTGACACCACGCTGCTCCAGCAGCGTGTCCAACGTGATCCGTATCATACGCATCCCCCTTTGAATATATTCTAATAAGAATATACCTACTTGACAATTTATGTAATTAGATATATACTTATATAAAGATATAAAAAGGAGGAATTTGTATGTTAGGTCTTTTCGGTGAG
The DNA here is from genome assembly GCA_017936615.1 of Clostridia bacterium. GTDB lineage: Bacteria > Bacillota > Clostridia > Oscillospirales > Acutalibacteraceae > RGIG3009. Next base: position 33,878 of record JAGBFF010000010.1, read on the forward strand.
ATGTTTTCCAATGTGGGCGGTAAATTGAAGATTATAGCACTGATCTCGTTTTTTGTAACGTGGGTCGGCGGGGTCATTGGCGGATTGCTTATTATAATTAATGGGAGCACGCAAATGGCAGTTCTCGGCGTACTTGTTATTTTGCTCAGTGTCTTGCCTGCTTATTTACTCAACTTGCCGCTTTATGCATTTGGTCAACTTGTGCAAAACTCAGATGATGTTAACTACAGGGTCTATGAAATGAATGAAAAAGCCAAAAAATAAACAGTTGGTGAGCGAGTCACAGGCAACAAAAACCAACGCCCTCGTCCGTGAGGACGGGGGCGTTGTTATGTTTTCTTATTCGGCGTCAGCGAACTTCATTTCCGCAAGCTGAGCAATGAGCTCCACGGCGTTCTGATAGCTGACCGAGCCGGTGTTGATGCACAGGTCGTAGTAGCCGGCGTTGCCCCACTTCTTACCGGAGTAGAAGTTGTAGTAGTTGGCACGCTTCTTATCACTGCGGTTCACGCGCGTTTTGGCCTCCTGCAGGGTCAGACCTTCGTGCTCGGCAACGCGTGCCACGCGCTTATCCAGATCCGCGTGGATGAACACGCGCACCAAATACGGATATTTTTGCAGCACGTAGTCCGCACAGCGGCCGACGATGACGCAAGCGCCCTTTTCCGACAGCGAACGGATCGCGTCGAACTGCGCCTGGAACACCTGCTGATTGACCGGCATGGAGTAGTTCATCAATCCGCTGTCGCTCAGCGAGTAAGCGCCGGTTGACAGCGTGTACAGCAGGCTGCTGGTGGGTTTTTCGTCAAAGTAGGCGAGCACCTCCTCCGACAGGCCGCTTTCCTCTGCGGCGTGGGTGAGTAGTTCCTTGTCGTAGCAGGGGATGCCGAGATACTCCGCCAAACGGCGGCCGATCTCGTGACCGCCACTGCCGAATTGGCGCGCAATAGTGATAATGACCGGATGCTTCATCAAAAACTCTCCTTTCCGATCGGATGTAATTTAATAACGGGCGAGATAATGATCCAGCTCCCACTGGGTAACGCGGATCTTATAATCGTCCCATTCGTCCGTTTTATGCTGCACGTAGCAGGAGAAGATGTGCTCGCCGAGGGTCTCGCGGATGAGGCTGTCCGCCTTCATGGCGCGGACGGCTTCCTTGAGGTTGGAGGGCAGATTTTTGACGCCCAGTGCCTCGCGTTCGTCCTCGTCCATCTCAAACAGGTTGGCTTCGACGCCCTCCGGCGGGGTCAGGCCGCGGCGGATGCCGTCCAGACCGGCGGCAAGGCACACAGCTAACACCAGATACGGGTTGGCAGACGGGTCGGGGTTGCGCAGCTCGATGCGGGTGCCGGCGCCGCGCGAGGCGGGAACACGGACGAGCGGACTGCGGTTGGAGCCCGACCAAGCGATATACACCGGCGCTTCGTAGCCGGAGACCAGCCGCTTATAAGAGTTGACCAGCGGATTGGTGATGGCACTCATACCCTTGGCGTGCTCCAGAATACCGGCGATGAACTGATACGCCGTTTTGCTGAGGCCCAGACGGTCGTCGGAGTCGTAGAAGGCGTTTTTGCCGTCCTTGGTCAGTGACATGTTGACGTGCATACCGTTGCCCGCCTTGCCGTACACCGGCTTGGGCATAAAGGTGGCGTACATATCGCGCTTGTGCGCGATGGTTTTGACCGCCAGCTTGAAGGTGACGATGTTATCCGCAGCGGACAGTGCATCGGCGTATTTGAAGTCGATCTCGTGCTGGCCGTTGGCGTTCTCGTGATGCGAGGCTTCGATCTCAAAGCCCATATCCTCCAGCGTGAGGCACATCGCCTGACGCACATCCTCACCGAGGTCGGTCGGGCCAAGCTCAAAATAGGCGCCGCGGTCGCGGGTGTTGGTGGTGGGGTGCCCCTCGTCGTCGTAGTTGAACAGGAAGAACTCACATTCGGGGCCAACGTTGAATCCGTCGAAGCCCATATCCTCCGCTTGCTTGATAACACGCTTGAGCAAACCGCGAGGATCACCGGCAAACGGCTCACCATCCGGCGTGTACACGTCGCAGATCATCCGCGCGACCTTGCAGCCATCCTCCCACGGGAAGATGAGGAAGCTGTCGTAGTCCGGGTACAGGTACATATCCGATTCCTCGATACGCACGAAGCCCTCCACCGAAGAGCCGTCGAACATACACTGGTTGTTCAGTGCCTTTTCGAGCTGGCTTGCCGTAATGGCAATATTTTTAAATTCGCCAAAAATATCGGTAAACTGCAGGCGGATGAACCGGATGTTTTCTTCCTTTACGATGCGGACGATGTCAGCTGCGGTATACTTGCTCATGCTCGTTACTCCTAAATCTATCAGTATTCTAATATTATAAAAGTTATCCACGGCGCTTGTCAATAGTTTTTGCATAAAAGCGCGGATGATGCAGGATACTATACTGCAATGACAAAAAAGGAGGAGATCCTATGCCGCGAAAGGACCGACGCCCGACGCGCATTTATCCCGATAGCCGCCCGACAAGCGAGCAGCCGCAGCCGCGAGTCATCACAGAACGCCGCGCCATACCAGCAGAACCAGGATCAGTGTCACCAGAAGAAACAGGCACGACAGAAGAACCCCCACGCTGATGCCGCGGCGTGCGGGGTTCTCCGCTTTGGGAACCAAACGCGCCGCACGCAGAGCCGAAACGACGGATTTGTAGAGCAGTACCGTCAACACCGCGTTAAGGGCAGTTTTGAACAGGTTAAACGGTAAAAACGAGGGGAGCAGCAGTGCTTCCACAGCCTCGCGAGGCACGCCCATATACAATGGCGTGACCAGCCAGTTCCACAGCAGCATACCGCCGGTGGCGAGCAGCGCGCCGATGACAAGACCGATGATCGCGCGCGACAGAGTGCGACGGCGACGGTACAGGATCGCCGACGGCAGAATAAACAGGGCGCTGGACAGGATATTCATCAGCAGCCCGATCGCACCGGTGTCGCTGACAGTGATCATCTCCACCAGCGAGACCACGGCCGTCATCAGCAGTGCCGCCGACGGGCCGTACAGCATACCGCCGATGGCGAGCAGACAGTCCTTGGGATCGTATTTCAGCCACAGTACCACCGGAATACGGAACAATGCGGTGGATGCAAACGCCAGCGCACAAAACAAAGCCATCACGATGAGCTTACGGGTATCAACGGTTTTTTGAGCGGACATAACAAACGCCTCCCATGGAAAATACACAGCGCCCCGCAGTTGTTCTGCGGGGCGCAATCATAACCTGTACGGTGTCTTCTTTCATCCGGACTGTACCGTCGGCTTTGGAATTTCACCAAATCAGCGCACAGGCGCTCGCGGGCTATACCGCCGGTGGGGAATCGCACCCCGCCCCGAAGACAGTATTGACTTGTTACACAGTATATACTATGTGGCGCGTGCTGTCAAGTCACAAAAGCAGCGTTGCCGTACCGAACAGCATCAGCAGGGACAGCACGTCGACGATGGTGGTGATGAACGGGCTCGCCATGACTGCCGGGTCGACGCCGAGTCGCTTGGCGAGGAGCGGCAGTGTGCAGCCAAGCAGCTTGGCACAGACTACCGTGACCGCCATCGTCAGGCAGATGACCAGCGCTTCCATATTGCTGACGGCGGTGCCGAGCATCCATCGATCAACGATCAGCAGCTTGAGATAGACGGCAGCGGCCAAGGTGATACCGCACAGCACCGCCACGCGCAGCTCCTTCCACAGCACGCGGCCGATATCGCGCAGGCGGATCTCGTCGAGCGCCAGTACGCGAATCAACGTGACCGAGGACTGACTGCCGCTGTTGCCGCCCGTACCCATCAGCAGGGGGATAAAGGCGGTGAGCGCAACCGAGGCGGCAAGCGCCGACTCGAATGAGGTGATGATGATGCCGGTGAAGGTGGCGGAGATCATTAGAAGCAGCAGCCACGGGATACGGGTACGGTAGGTCGTCCACACGCCGGTCTTGAGATAGGGCTTATCGGCAGGGATAATAGCTGCCATTTTTTCGATATCCTCGGTGACCTCCTCCTGTAGGATGTCGATGACGTCGTCCACCGTGATGATACCGACCAAGCGATGTTCACTGTCCACGACAGGCAGCGCGATCAGGTCGTAACGGGTGAACAGCTGCGCCACAGTCTCGCGGTCTTCAGTGGTACCTACCGACCACACCGACCGGTTCATCAGGTCGCCGATGCGGTCGTCCTCCTGTGCGAGAAGAAGATCGCGCACCGTGACGACTCCCTCCAGATGACGGTCGCCGTCGGTGACGTAGCAGGTGTAGATGGTCTCCTTGTCGGGCCCGCAGGCGCGGATGTATCGGAGTGCCCCTGCTACCGTCATTTCCGCCTTCAGATCGACAAATTCCGTCGTCAGCACACTGCCGGCACTGTCCTCGGGGTAGCGCAGCAACCGATTGAGAGTACGTCGCTCCTCGGACGAGACGACGCGCATCAGGCGCTTGACTACGCCCGCCGGCAGTTCTTCCAGCAGGTCAACGGCATCGTCATCGTACAGACCGGCCATCACGTCTGCCATTTCACGCGTAGTGAGCAGTCGCAGCAGGGATTCCTGCGTGTCGCTGTCGAGGTAGGAGAAGGTCTCCGCCGCTGCGGTTTTTGGCAGCAGGCGGTAGGTAGGTAGTGCCTGCTCCGGTGGTAACTCTTCGATCAGTGTGGCGATATCGACCGGCTCAAGATCGACGAGCAGTGAGCGCGCTGCGTCGAAGCGGCGCGCATCGAGTAGTTCAGTGAGTGTTTCACAAACGGGGATGAGCCAAGTTGTCATAAAAATA
>JAGBFF010000090.1 GCA_017936615.1 Clostridia bacterium
CCCAGTGGGATCCCAACAACCGCGAAAAGTACATCGGCACGGAAGAGCAGTGGAATGAAGCGCAGAGCATCATGGGTAAAATCCTCGACGATCTCGGCGTGGAATACACCATCGGTATTGATGAAGCAGCCTTCTACGGTCCCAAGCTGGACATTCAGTGCAAAAATGTGTTCGGCAAGGAGGATACCATCGTTACCATTCAGGTAGACCAGTTGCTTGCTGAGCAGTTTGATATGTCGTATATCGATCAAAACGGTCAGAAGGTACGCCCCTACATCATTCATCGCACCTCACTCGGCTGCTACGAGCGTACGCTTGCCTATCTGATTGAGAAGTACGCCGGTGCGTTCCCGCTGTGGCTTGCACCCGAACAGGTTCGCGTACTGCCTCTGTCCGAAAAGATGATGGACAAGGCGATCGAGATCACTGAAGAGCTCCAGAAGTACGGTCTGCGTGCCGAAACCGATATGCGCAACGAAAAGATCGGTTACAAGATCCGCGAAGCGCAGATGCAGAAGGTGCCGTATATGCTCATTATCGGCGAGCGCGAGGCCGAGGCCGGTTTGGTGTCGGTCCGCTCTCGCAAGGACGGCGATATCGGTACGATGACCACCGACGAGTTTATCGCCAAGGCGCTCAAGGAAATCGCCGACAAGGTGCGCTGATATGCACCTTGCTGTTTTGGATGCGGCAACGCTGAACGATGATCTGGATCTGTCGTTGCTGGAGGAATTCGGCACAGTACACCGCTACGAGCTGACCCGCACACCGGAGGAGCTCGCCGCACACAGCGCCGGGTGTGATGTGCTGATTCTTAACAAAGTAAAGGTAAACCCCTTCACATTTCCAAACACAGGTAGCGTGCGGCTGATCTGCGTCACCGCCACCGGCGTAGATAATATCGACGTAGCTTACTGTCGCAGCCGCGGTATCGCGGTGTGCAACGTGGTGGGATACTCCACCGATTCCGTAGCACAGCTGACGATCGCCATGGCGTTGTCGCTTGCCAACCGTCTGCCGACGTATAAGCGCTACGTAGATCGTGGTACTTATACCAAAAGTGGTATGCCGAATCATCTGAATCCGCCCTTCCACGAGCTACGTGGTAAAACCTGGGGCATTCTCGGCTACGGTAACATCGGTGCCCGTGTGGCGGCGGTCGCAGAGGCGCTCGGCTGCCGCGTACTGGTCTGCAAGCGCACGCCGCTTCCCGACCGCGAGGTCGTGGACGTGGATACCTTGTGCGAGCAATCGGATATTCTCTCAATTCATGTGCCGCTGACTGAGGAAACTCGTGGGATCATCAGCTATGACCGTCTTACCCGTATGAAACAGGACGCGATCCTCATCAATGTAGCACGTGGCGCGGTCACCGATGAGCAGGCCGTTGCCGAGGCTGTTTTAAATCATCGACTCGGTGGTCTGGGCGTTGATGTGTATTCCACCGAACCGCTCCCCTTGGAGCATCCGTTCCAAGATATTTTAGGGCTGGACAATGTCTGCCTCACGCCGCATATGGCGTGGGGGGCTTATGAGGCGCGCGTGCGCTGCCTCGAAGAGGTTGCCAAAAACATCCGCACTTTTCTCGCCGGAGAACGGCGTAATCGCGTAGACTGATAAATTGCAAAGCCATTTGACACTGCGTCAAATGGCTTTTGGCACGACGAGGTGAACTGCTATGAACCGCTATATCTTAGGCATCGATCAAGGAACGACCGGCGTTACAGCCGTGTTGTTTGATGAACACTGGAAGCAGGTTTCTAGCGGATATCACGAAATACAACAATACTATCCGCAAAGCGGTTGGGTCGAGCACAATGCTTGCGATATTTTCGGTGCTGTCTGCACTGCCGTTAATCAAGCAATGACGATCGCCGGCGCCGCGCCTAACGAGGTAGTCGCAGTGGGACTGGACCACGAGGGCGAAAGCGTCGTGATGTGGGACAGGGTAACCGGCATACCGATCGCCAACACCATCGTCTGGCAGGATCGCCGCACCGACAACGAGGTTGATAGTATTTCGGCACAGTACGGTGATCTCATACGAGAGCGTACAGGACTGCAAGTCGACTCGTATTTCAGTGCCTTGAAATGGCGTTGGCTTCTGCAAAACATTCCCTCCGCAGCCGAGTTATTGGCTGATGGACGCTTACTTGCCGGAAATATGGATGCATGGTTGGCTTGGAAGCTGACGGGCGGCCGTATTCACGTCACGGACATATCAACCGCATCACGTACCATGCTGTTAAATTTGGATAACGGTACGTGGGACCGCGATATTTTGGCCGCTTTTGATATCCCAGAAGCCATTCTCCCCACCATCTGCGACAGTGCCGATTCTTTCGGCGAGACCGATCCGACCGTCTTCTGTGGCATTCGTGCACCGCTGACCGCCATTCTCAACGATCAGCAAGCCGCGCTGTTTGGACAGGCGTGCTTTGCACCCGGCACGGTCAAAACGACCTATGGGACGGGATGCTTTATGCTGATGAACACGGGTGTCTCCCCCATCCTTTCGGATAACGGTCTGGTGACAACGGTTGGCTGGCGTATCCGTAACAGAACCACCTATGCGCTGGACGGCGGTATCCATATCGCCGGCGCTGCCGCACAATGGCTGCGCGACGGTCTGCAGATCATCCGCTCTGTCGGCGAAACCGAAGCGCTGGCACGCAGTGTCAATACCAATGGCGGTGTCTACTTTGTGCCTGCTTTCAGTGGCCTGACTACGCCGCACCGAGACCCTCATGCACGCGGTATGATGATCGGCATTACCGGAGGCACTACGCGCGAACACATCATCCGCGCCACGCTGGAGTCCACAGCGTATCAAGTATGTGATCTTCTGCAGGTCATGGAACAGGATTCCGGCATTTCCATCCCTGCCATGCGTTGTGATGGTGGGGCAACCGCCAACAGCTTTTTGATGCAATTTCAGGCTGATATGCTGGGCATTCCCTTGCATATCCCCACCATCACCGAAAGTACCGCACTCGGCACGGCGTTTATGGCAGCAATTGGCGTCGGTCTCTACCGTGACAGTGACGAATTGGATGGATATTGGCAACTGGAGCGTTGCTATGAGCCGCAGATGAGCCGCGATGAGCGGGAGTATCTTCTGGGACAATGGCATCGTGCGGTGGAGCGTTCGTTGCAGTGGGTACGCTGATCAATACAAACGATGAATCCCCAAGGCGATGACGGTAACGTCATCGCCTTTTTCCGTTGGCTGACGGTCACGCGCGGTATCGGCGATCAACTGCGCCAACCCTTGTATTCCGCCTGCATCACGGTCATAATCGCGCAGCAGCTCTTCCACCCATTCCACGCCGTCATCGCTGACTCCGTCACTCATCAGCACGAGGATATCCCCTTCGGTAAGACGGTCGTGCGTACCGGCAAACGACAGTTCGCGTAGAATACCAAGCGGCAACGACGATTCATCCAGTCTGCTCACGCGCCCTTTACTGTACAGAAGCGATACACCGGCCCCTGCTTTCAGCAGCTCCAGCTCCCCCGTAAACAAATTGATTGCAGCAATATCCAACGTCGCCAAACTTTCATCCTCAGACTTCGCCATCAATGCAGTGTTGACAAGGCGCAGAAGACTCTCGCTGCCGAAGCCGGCTTTGAGTAACCGCGCTGCCAACCGCGACGCCATCGCACTGTCCACGGCGGCACGACCGCCACTGCCCATACCGTCGCTCAATACCGCCAGCATTCTGCCCGTACCGTCCTGAAAACACTCATAGGAATCGCCGCAAAGCTGTTCCCCTTCACACCGCAACTGCGCCGCGCCGACCACGACACGGAATGCGTGGCGCTCGGTAAACGCGATCCGCGTCACACGATCGGCGTAATCGATGATCGGCAACGAAAACGCGCGTCCGCACAGTTCGCCGATACGACGGCAAAACGATTGCCGATTTTGCGTCTGATATTTGCCGTTGAGCAGTATCTCGACCTCCATTCGACTGCGATCGTTGATACGGCACACCACCTGCTGTACCCGGATCTGCTGTTTTTCCAGCATCTCACGAATGCGCAGCGCCGTTTCGGCGTCGATCCACTCCGGCTGCGAAAGTGCTTCGGAAAATTCGGATAACATCTGTGCCGTGGCAGAAAACTGATCGGTCACCACCGAGCGCAGCTCACCCAGTCTGCGGAACGCGCTCTCGCGCACCAGGTATTCCCGATACCCGGCGTTGATACGCGCGGTCAGTTCACTTAATCTGCCGCAATGCGCCGACAATCGGCCGACGTATTGCTCCTCCGTCACGGCTTCCTGCTCCGCGAGAATCGGTGTCAGATGATTCAGCGAATCCATCGTATCTGAAAAATGCTCCTGCCAACAGGTCAATCGGGATTTACAGGTGCGGCAGACCTCCTCTGCCGCCGCGTGATACACACTGCCCGGATCCGGTGCACCGAGCCCTGCCAGCTGTGCCGATACGTCGTCGACCGTGCCGGCTACCTCCTCTATCGCCCGTGCAGCATGATCCATTTTGAGCGCAACTGCCTGTCGCGCCGAGCGCACCTCCGGCAACTGCTTGACAGTACGAAACACTCGCTCCAAAGCACTTTCCGCAATCGGAGGCAACACTAAAAAAATCACACACGCAGCTGCCGCCTCATACAGCGCCAGCACGACCAAGGCCTCGTTTTCGGCAAGCACCGTTACCACACCCGTGGAAGCTAACAGCATCAGCGAAGACAACCACTTTCCCTGTGTGGAAAACAAGCCGGACAGCAAGCCTCCCAACGCGTACGCCGGCACCGCAAAGGCATACTGCGGCGTACTGAGTAGCAGTGCCGATCCCATCACGATGCCGACAATGCCTCCACCCGTCTGCTTCGCAGTACGTGAGGCAAGCAGTACGGCGACCAGCGCCACGATCCGCGCCGGAGCGATGCCGCCAAGCTCCAAGGTAAACAGCGCCATCATCGCCACAGCGATCAGCACGATCAAGCAGACCTCCGCTTCCTGCGACAGTGCTCCGCGGTTATCCCCCACCAGCTCCCGACAAACAGTGGAGGTGAAAAAAGCAAAGCCACCGGCAAGCAATCCTTCCGACAGGATCGTAAACACTTCGAGAGGCGACGGGGTATCCCCAAGCAGCAACGCGCTGCCGGTAACTACCGTTCCGAGAAATGCCGTGACCGACGGAAAAATACGCGATCGTGTCACGCGCTTGAAGCCACCGACCGACCAGCGGATCCCTGCGACCGCAACCAATGCGGCAATATACCGCAGCATATCACCCGCTCCGCGCATCAGGTAGCCCGCCATGGTCGCAAGGCCAATGAGGATCGCGCCCGGGCCCGTAACCGATGCCGCAAGCCCGATCCCAAACGGTGCCGCTCCGCCGTAGACCGTGGCATGCGGCAAGAGGAAGCCCAACACAACGCCCCCGACCATATACAATAGCTGTCGGCGTGCATCGTCACTGAGTGTTCGCTTTTTGCCTGCAGAAGTGGCAAAACCGCTAGAATTTGTGTTTTTCATTTCCCTTCACCACCATATCTTGATATTGTCATTATAGTGCTTGTCCTTTGCCGTTTCTGTCGCATATCGTAGGCAGATATATGAAGGTTTGCACGAAGTATGGAAGAAAACGGCGATGGGTCTATTCCGTACAGGCTGTGAATAGGATGGTACCGTAAAGGAGGATGTGGTGATGCAGGAGCAGCGTTTGTCGGGTTTGAGCGAAAGCGAGGTGTTGCTGTCCCGTCGGGAGCACGGCAGCAATCGGTTGACACGTCAGAAAAAACGCGGTTTTTTTCAGCAGTTTCTCAGCAATTTCGGAGATCCGATCATCAAGGTGCTGCTTGCGGCACTGGCAATCAACGTGGTCTTTTTGTTTCGCAATCACGAGTGGTATGAGTCGGTAGGAATCGCCGTGGCGGTGTTTTTGGCGACCTTTGTATCCACCATATCCGAATACGGCAGTGAGGCAGCGTTTGAAAAATTGCAGGAGGAGGCTGCTGATATCCACTGCCGTGTCCGACGCGGAGGTGCTGTCATCGCCTTGCCGATCGAGGAGCTTGTGGTCGGTGACATCGTCTTACTGCAAAGCGGCGAGCGTGTTCCTGCCGACGGTCTGCTGATCGACGGTTTACTGCGTGTCGATCAATCAGCACTCAACGGCGAGAGTCGTGAGGCGAAAAAAACAGCCGACGGCGGGGACTCTCTGGCGCCGTCCTCGTCCTCTGCCCTGCTACGCGGCTGTGTCATCTGCTCCGGTGAGGGTGTGATGGAGGTCACCCGCGTGGGGGATCATACCGTATACGGCTCACTCGCGGGAGAAATACAGGAGGAAACCAGAGAAAGTCCTCTGAAGCTACGTCTGGAGGGTCTGGCATCCACATTAAGTCGCCTGGGCTTCCTCGCCGCCGGACTGGTGGCCCTTGCCGATCTGTTCCACGCCTTCGTTATGGAAAACAGCTACTCCTCCGCCGCGATCCTATCGGCACTATCCGATCCGACACAGATCTTCGGCAACCTGATCCACGCGGCAACGCTGGCGCTGACCGTAGTGGTCGTAGCAGTACCCGAGGGGCTGCCGATGATGATCACGGTGGTGCTGTCCTCCAATATGCGGCGAATGCTGAAGAACCACGTGCTGGTACGCAAGCTGGTGGGGATCGAAACCTCCGGCAGCATAAATATCTTATTCACCGATAAGACGGGAACGCTGACACAGGGACAACCGGAGGTCTCCGTGATCGTCGATGCCGAAGGAACGCTGTACCGTCGGGCCGACGAGCTGCGCAGGCAAAAAACGCGATGGGAGCTGCTGCGGTTATCGGGGTTTTATAACACCGAAAGTCAGCCGTCAGGTCGTGAGATACTCGGCGGCAACGCCACCGAGCGCGCACTGCTGCGGTATGTCCTGGGCCGGCAGCCGCTGCGCACCGACCATGCCGTGCTGGGAAAGATCCCGTTTGACAGCGCACGAAAATGGTCCGCTGCGGAGATCGGCGGTTCGCTGCCGAGGGTCGGCGTGGAGGAATACGAGCGACTCTCCTTCTACAAAGGAGCGCCGGAACGGATACTTGGAATGTGTGACAGGTATCTCGGCAGTGACGGGAAGGTTTACCCCTTTACAGATAGATCGGCACTTTCCGCTCAGGAAACAGCGCTGGCGCAAAACGCAATGCGTCTGATCGCCGTGGCGGTATGCGAACGGCCGCTGACGGAAACGCCGTCGGGACTTATCCTGATCGGACTGGCCGGACTGCGCGACGAGGTACGACCGGAGGTGCGGCGAGCGGTCGGTTCGGTACAGAAAGCCGGTGTACAGGTCGTGATGATGACTGGTGACAGCAAACTCACCGCCACTGCCATCGCCCGCTCGGCCGGACTCTTAAGCAGTACCGGCGAGGATGCGGTGCTGACCAGCGGTGAGTTAGCCACCTTGGACGATACCGAGGTGAAACGTCGGCTTCCCGCGCTGCGCGTGATCGCGCGTGCCTTACCGTCTGACAAAAGCCGTTTGGTACGCCTCGCACAGGAATGTGGCTTGGTAGCGGGGATGACCGGTGACGGCGTCAATGATGCACCGGCACTGAAAAAGGCGGATGTCGGCTTTGCCATGGGCAGCGGCACCGAGGTCGCCAAGCAGGCCGGTGATATCGTCATACTTGACGATAATTTTGCCTCCATCGCCAAAGCGATCCTGTATGGGCGCACCATCTTCAAAAGCATTCGAAAGTTTATTATCTTCCAGTTGACAATGAACCTCTGCGCAGTTGGCGTGTCGGTGATCGGGCCACTGATCGGTCTGGAGGCTCCCGTCACTGTGATGCAGATGCTGTGGATCAATATCATTATGGATACCTTGGCGGGATTGGCGTTCGCCGGAGAACCGCCGTTGCCGGAATATATGGAAGAGCCGCCCAAACGGCGCGATGAACCGGTGCTCAATCGGTATATGCTTAATCAGATCCTCTGTACCGGTGGATTTACGGTAGCGCTGTGCATAGCGTTTCTCAAGTGGGAGCCGTTCCGTGCTTCTTTTCGTTACGACGTGCTGCCACTTTACTGGATGACCGCGTTCTTTGCGCTGTTTATCTTCTGCGGCATCTTCAACTGCTTTAACGCGCGCACCTACCGTCTGAACCTGTTAGCACAGCTTCACCGCAATCCAGCGTTTGTCGTCATTCTCACCCTCGTCACGGCGGTTCAGATCGGGCTGATCTATTACGGCGGTTCACTGTTCCGCACCGCGGGATTGACGTTCGGCGAACTGATCCGCATTCTTTTGCTAGCTTCGCTGGTCATCCCCTTTGACCTGCTCCGCAAGGCGGTGCTCCGGCTGTTTCACCGCAAAGGAACTCTATAAACCGCTCAAAATTGCCTATACTACTGTCGGGTGATGGCGGTGACGTTTGTAGCAAGAAAAAAGGCAAAGGAATACCTGCACGGACAGTGGCACACCGCCATCGCCGTGCAGGTATCGGTGTTTACGGCGGAAGCCGCGTTGCTGACCGCGGCACTGTGGCTGCCGGGGTCAGCGCTGTTCGTTACCTCTACCGCCTTGCTGATCGACGTGTTGATGCTCTCGCCGCTGAAAGCGGGACGCGCGTTTTTCTTTGAAACACTGACGGCCGACAGCGAGGCGGCAACACTGTCGCTCTTGTTCCGTTATTACCGATACGGCTATGAAAAAACCGTCGGGTGGAGACTTTTCGTTTGGGGAAATAGATTGCTGTGGAGCGTTCTTCTCTATCTGCCTGCTCTCCTCTTATTCGCATTCAGCCGGATTCTCGGCGAAAACACGCCCACACAAGCGGAAACGCTGGTATCCCTCATCTGCTTCGCCGTCGGTGTGTTGCTTACGGTCACAGCCGGTATCGTCATCGAGATCATCCTGCTTCGGCTACAGCCGATTCCCTATCTTCTCTCACACACCGGCAGACTACGCAGCGCGGTGTCACTTTCCTATCGCATTACCAAGGGACGGACAGGGGTTCTGACCCTGTTATGTCTGGATCATATCGGCGGTGCGTTCTTATCGCTGCTTATTCTGCCGTGGCCATACACTTCATCGCTGTTCCACACGGCAAAAGCCGCTACCGTCCGTCGGTTTTTGGCGCAAATTCCCGAAGAGAATGCAACTCACGTCTTGCAACGGCGTAAAAAGTATGATAAAATGAGCAGGTAATTTTTTGTAAATGATGGAGGAGCCATGATTACCGTATCGGATCTTGGAATCAATTTCAGTGGACAGAACCTGTTCACACACGTCAACCTGCTGTTTACGCCGGGCAACTGCTACGGCGTTATCGGTGCCAACGGTGCCGGTAAATCGACCTTCCTGCGCATTTTGTCGGGTGATCTCGAGCCGTCTGCCGGTGAGGTCATCATCGACAAGAATAACCGTATGTCGGTGCTCAAGCAGGATCACTATGCGTATGATGAGTTCACCGTGCTGGACACCATCCTGCAGGGGAATCCGCGCCTGTACGAGATCATCCAGCAGAAGGATGCACTGTACGCCAAAGAGGATTTCACCGAGGAGGACGGCGTCCTCGCTTCCGAGCTGGAGGGTGAGTTTGCTGAACTGAACGGCTGGGAAGCCGAAACAGAGGCCGGACAGATCCTGCAAGGTCTGGGGCTGTCGTTGGACCTTCTGTATCAGCCGATGAATACGCTTGCTGACAAGGAAAAGGTCAAGGTGCTGCTGGCACAGGCGCTGTTCGGGCAGCCGGATATTATTTTGCTGGACGAGCCGACCAACCATCTGGATATCGCCTCGATCGCGTGGCTGGAGGATTTCCTGATGGACTACATCGGCACCGTGATCGTGGTATCCCATGACCGTCACTTTCTCAACAACGTATGTACGCATATCGTCGACGTGGACTACAACAAGATCAAGATCTACGTCGGTAACTACGATTTCTGGTACGATTCCAGCCAACTGATGCAAAAGCTGATGCGTGAGCAGAACAAGAAGGCTGAAGATAAGATCCGCGAGCTGCAGAACTTTATCCAGCGCTTCTCCGCCAACAAATCCAAATCGCGACAGGCGACCTCGCGTAAAAAGTTGATCGAAAAGCTGTCGGTCGAGGAAATGCCTGCGTCGTCCCGCCGTTATCCGTTTGTCGGGTTCTCGATGGATCGCGAAGCCGGCAAGGAGATCCTCGCGGTGGAGGATCTGTGCCTGAAGCAAGGTGGCACCACCGTGCTGGACCGCGTATCCTTCCGCGTCAACAAGGGTGATAAGATCGCGTTTGTGGGCGAAAACGAGCTGGCGATCACGGCATTGTTCCGTATCCTGATGGAGGAGCTCCAGCCGGATTCCGGTTCGTTCAAGTGGGGCGGCACCACCTCGCAGTCCTACTTCCCGAAAGATAATTCGGAGTTCTTCGACGGCTGCGATCTTAACCTCATCCAGTGGCTCAATCAGTACGCATCGGATAACACCGAAACGTATCTGCGCGGCTTCCTCGGCAAGATGCTGTTCTCGGGTGATGACGTGCTCAAGCCTGTCAAGGTGTTGTCCGGTGGCGAGAAGGTACGATGCATGCTGTCGCGTATGATGATGTTCGGCGCAAACGTGCTGCTGCTCGATCAGCCCACCAACCACCTTGACCTGGAATCCATCACCGCCGTTAACGACGGCCTGATCGAATTCAAAGGCAACGTACTCTTCTCCTCGTATGACCATCAGTTCATCCAGACGGTCGCCAACCGCATCATTGAGTTCAAGGCAGACGGCACCATCGTGGACAAGACGATGACCTACGACGATTATCTGGAATGGAAGCAAGCACATAACGGTTAAACCGGACACAAAAATACCCCTGTGAGCATTACGCTCACAGGGGCATTTTTTTAATCTCTGAAATACAGGTCGCGAGTGTACACCTTATCCATCACATCAGCGATCTCCTCGTGGCAGCGATTGGCAACGATGATATCGGCGGTGCGTTTAAATTCTTCCAGATCGCGCACCACACGACTTCCGAAAAACGCATCGTCCCGCATCGTCGGCTCATAAACGACCACCGTTATGCCTTTGGCTTTTATGCGCTTCATCACGCCCTGAATCGAGCTTTGCCGAAAATTATCACTTCCCGCTTTCATGGTTAAACGGTACACACCTACCACTTTCGGTTGGCGCGCAATGATCTGATCGGCTATAAAATCTTTGCGCGTGGTATTCGCCGCAACGATAGCAGAAATGATATTCTGCGGAACATCACGGTAGTTCGCCAACAACTGCTTTGTGTCCTTAGGCAAGCAATAACCCCCATAACCAAACGAGGGGTTGTTATAATGCGAACCGATACGCGGATCCAGTCCGATACCTTCAATGATAGAGCGTGAATCCAATCCGCGCGTAACGGCGTACGTATCCAATTCGTTGAAAAAGGCGACTCTCATTGCTAAATAACTGTTGGCAAACAGTTTAACAGCTTCTGCTTCCGTCGGCTTCATATATCGCACGTCAACATCGGATTTGAGCGCTCCTTCACGAAGTAGCTCAACAAACTGCTCAGCCGCCGCATGAAGCGTTTGATCGCCCTCCGGCACTCCTACGATAATACGGCTGGGATACAAATTGTCATGCAGGGCATGTCCCTCACGCAAAAACTCCGGACTGAACAGCAATGTGTCGCAGGCATATTTTTTTCGTGCTTCTTCAGTAAATCCCACCGGAACCGTGCTTTTGATGACGAGGATCGCGCGGGGATTCACCGCGACGACACGCTGAATAACCTCCTCCACGGTAGAGGTGTCAAAAAAGTTTTTACGTTCATCATAATTTGTCGGCGTGGAGATGATGACAAGATCTGCATGGCGGTAAGCCGTATCAGCATCCAACGTAGCGGTCAGATTCAGTGCATTACTCTGTAAAAACTTTTCAATATCCGCATCACGGATCGGAGTGCGGCCGGCGTTGATCATCGCCACCTTTTCAGGAACAACGTCTACCGCCGTAACGGTGTGGTGCTGTGATAACAATACAGCCATGGAGAGGCCGACATAACCTGTTCCCGCAATAGCAATATTCATAGGTAAACTCCTTTCGGTTCTTTACTTATAGTTTACCCGACATCTCTGTGATAACCTACAAGCAGCAGCAACCCGATTGCGTCACTCGTCCCTATGGTGTTTCCTATGGCAACGACGATGCAAATGGACGAAATCAAAAGCCTCCTTCCAAACAGTGTCAACGAGATGAGTATACCACATTTCTTCCACCGTGTCAACAAAC
>JAGBFF010000091.1 GCA_017936615.1 Clostridia bacterium
ATCCAAGAAGTCTTCATCAGTAAGTTCGAATGTAGGCATATTTTCTGCATTACCTGCACTGAATAATGCTCTTGCACTTGCCTGTGCCTTCTCAGCTTCTTCTTCACCATGAACCAGTTTGGTCAATTCATAAGCAAGGATTTCCTTTGCCTGATTTAACTGGCTGCCCTCCCAGCTGTCCATTGCATTGATTTCCTCAATCGGAAGGAAGGTCAGCATACGGATACACTTAAGAACATCAGCATCAGCAACATTTCTCCAGTACTGGTAGAAATCGTATGGGCTGGTCTTGTTCGGATCAAGCCATACAGCACCGGACTGAGTCTTGCCCATCTTCTTACCCTCGGAATTGAGCAGTAGCGTGATGGTCATGGCATGGGCATCTTTGCCAAGCTTGCGACGGATGAGTTCGGTACCGCCCAGCATGTTCGACCACTGATCGTCGCCGCCGAACTGCATATTGCAACCGTATTCCTTGAACAAATGATAGAAGTCATACGACTGCATGATCATGTAGTTGAATTCCAAAAAGGACAAGCCCTTCTCCATACGCTGCTTGTAGCACTCTGCAGACAGCATACGGTTGACCGAGAAGCACGCACCAACCTCACGCAATACTTCGATGTAATTAAGATCCAACAGCCAGTCGGCATTGTTGACCATAATAGCTTTACCTTCACCGAAGTCGATAAACCGCTCCATCTGCTTTTTGAAGCAATCACAGTTGTGCTGAATCGTCTCACGGGTCATCATCTGACGCATATCGGTACGGCCCGAGGGATCACCGATCATAGCCGTTCCACCGCCGATAAGTACCACCGGTTTGTTGCCAGCCATCTGCAGACGCCTCATCAAGCAAAGCGCCATAAAATGACCGACGTGCAGTGAATCCGCCGTAGGGTCAAAGCCGATATAGAAGGTCGCTTTACCCTCGTTGATCATCGTTTTAATCTCTTCTTCATTGGTCACCTGCGCAATCAGTCCGCGCGCGACTAACTCTTCGTAAATGTTCATAGCCTCGTACTTCCTCTCTGTGTTACAAGGTATTGTACCATCTTTTTTTGCCGTAGTAAAGAGAAAAAGATTATTTTTTCAGTTTTTTCAGGGTCATCATTACCGGATTTTCGCCCATACCGAAGTATTCATACAAGCGGCGGTACTCTTTGTAAAGTGCATCATACGCCACTGTGTTTTCCCTTTTGGGGTGTACGACCACGTCCGCACCCGCGGAACCGAGTTTTCGGACTCCCTCCTCCGGCGAGATTACCCCAGCGGCAACGGCACCGTAAATGGCACTGCCACGGGCGCCCGCCTGAAGCGTCGGAGCAATGAACAGTGGCATTCCCAAAATATCGGCGTACACCTGCACCAAGAAGGGGTTTTTGTGCGGAATACCGCCACACAGCGTGATCTTGTTCAGCGGAACACCATATTCTCGGAACTGTTCCACGATGACACGTGTACCAAATCCTGTCGCTTCCACCAACGCACGATATATCTCTTCCGGTTTGGTATCCAAGGTCATGCCAAGCAGCATACCGCTGAGATCGCCGTTATCCAACACACTGCGGTTACCGTTCCAAAAATCCAACGCCAGCAACCCGCTTTCACCCGGCTTTAGTTTTTTGGCTTTTTCCGACATCAGTGCCAGCGGAGATACGCCAATGGCCTCAGCTTCCTCCACAACGCTTGACGGCATACACGCTTTTTGGAACCATTCAAAGTGATCGCCCATACAGCTCTGTCCGGCCTCGTAGCCGACAAAACCAGGCAGCATACCGTCCTCAACGACACCGCAAATACCCGGAACCGCTTTTTCCTCGGTGTCCATCAGCATGTGGCAAGCCGAGGTACCGACAACAATGAGCAGATGTCCTGCTTCGACAATACCGCAACCCGGGATCGCCGAGTGAGCATCCGCCCCCGCTACGGAAATGGGCGTGCCAACGGCCAGACCGGTCATTACAGCGGCATCTTCGGTGATCGTACCGGCACATACACCCGAAGGCAGTACGGGACCCGACAATTTCTCATCAATAAAGTGGCGCAAGCGGGGATCCAGTAAAGAGAAAAATTCTTCACTCGGATATCCCCGTTTTTTGTTCCATAGCGATTTATAGCCGGATAAGCACGCATTACGCACCAAATTACCGCACAGCTTCCACACGATCCAATCCGCCGCCTCGACAAAGTGATCCATGGCTTCGTATACGGCAGGCGCCTGATCCAGCGTTTCCATCACCTTAGGAATCAGCCATTCGCTCGAAACACGATCTCCAAACAGGGAAAGCATCGAAGAATCGTAGTCGACGGCGATCTCGTTGATTCGATCGGCATACGACTGAGCCGCGTGATGCTTCCACATTTTCACATACGCGTGCGGCTCGTGCTCAAATTCTTTTAGCAGGCACAGCGGAGTACCGTCGTTTTTCACGGGAAGCACCGTCGAAGCAGTGAAATCCACTCCGACACCAACGATTTGATCGGGAGAAACCGAGGCCTTGTGCATCACATCAGGCACAGCAAAACGAAGTACATCCAGATAATCTTGAGGATGCTGCAGTGCCCAGTTATCCCCCAGTTTCGTACCATCCGGCAGCGTCTCGGACATCACCGCGTGTGCATATTCACACACCGCCGTGGCAGTTTCCTCGCCGGTTTTCAGATCCAGCAGCACGGCCCGACCCGACAACGAGCCGAAATCAATACCAAGCGAATACTGTTTCACAACGATCACTTCCTATCACCCGATAAGTGTAGCATGTTTTTTTGAAGTTTTCAACCCTTGCGATATTGATTTCACGGTGAGAAAATGGTATATATATAGAGTATGTAGCTATGGAAAGGCTGTGATGACTATGATCGATGAACTCTGCACATTATTACGCTTTTTGAAATGCGGTGATCTGCAGATCACACCGTTTATTGTGACCGCCAAAGGTCGCGCTGAACCTATATACGATGTGACCGTCAATGCAACATACCGCACCATTCGTTTGCAAGCTGTGCAGGACGGCGTTTTCCGTGACACCTTATATCTGGACTACACCGACCGCGCAATCACCTGCAAGCGTGTTTTTGAGAACGTTTCGGGCAGTGTTCTGAAACTGTATGAACTCGGCGTGGAAATTGCGGGGATTACCTACGGTGCCGATCCCCACGACGATTATTTTTATCACAACGAAAATCCGCGCATTTATGAGGTGTTCACCTTCCCCATTGACTACGATCGCACGGCTGAGGATGCCACGGATTCCACCTTTGATTTCCAAGCAGGCAACCGCTGGGCTGACCCGGGAGTCATCACGGAACGTATCGGTGCCAGTCCGTATCAGCCGTTCCCTGCTATTCTTATCAGTAACTATCAGACCAATCTCGGTTTGGTTCACGGCACGTTGAGCCAAGACGTGTTCTATCACAATTACCTGGCAAAACATATCGGTGATACGGTAACACTGACCGCTTTTTCCTCCTTCAAAGCCACCGCGTACCGTGAGGTGGAAAGCGGCATATCGTTGACGGATGAGTGGTACATGGGTCGTACCGATAATGCTGATGACATCGAAAAGATATTTACCGACTACACAAAGGCGCTTCGCCGCAAGCTCCCCGCTTCCTACGGCAGCAGTGATATTAACCGCACCACATTGGTTTGGGGCTCGTGGAACGACGGCATTTTCCGCAACATTTCCGAAGAACTGATCCTGACCGAAGCCAAGTATCTGCGCGACAACTTCCCCACCGTCAAATGGATCCAGATAGACGACGGTTATGCCACGATGAACAATAAAGGCGCACACGGTCTGGGCGTTCCTTACGAGGGTGAAGAGGGTGTCGATCACGCAAAGCTGCCAAACGGTCTGCGTGGATTGTCGGATAAGATCCGTGAACTGGGATTGCGTCCCGCTATTTGGATCGGCGGTTTCTGCCCCACCGCCTCGAAAATCTATCAGGAGCATCCCGAGTGGTTTATGGATTATACCTATCGCGTGACGTGGACAGCTCCGTTAGACGTTAGCCAACCCGTTGTACGGGACTATATTCAGTACGCCATGCGCACCTTGTGCCGCGACTACGGCTTTGATGCCGTAAAGCATGATTTCTGGAGCTATGCGTTTGAGGATAGCCATGATCTCTACCAAAATCACGACCATTCCGGCTACGAAAACCGTCGTTGGTGGCTGACGACGATCCGAAACAACCTGCCGCGTGACGGATATTTACAGACCGGCTGCGACATCGTCATGGGTAACCCCTTCCTCGGTGAGTTCTTTACCAACTACCGTTACGGTATTGATATCGGCGGAGGTAATTGGGACTATGTGCGCACCAGTTTTCAGTGGGGAGCCGCCTGCTACGCGACCCACACAGGCGATCTGTTCCCGCCAAACAGTGATTCCATCGGTCTCTTCCCCGGATTGTCACGCACCGAAGCAATGTTTTGCATCAACTACTGCCTCGTGTCGCATTCCATGGTCGAGATCGCAGGCAAACTTAGCTTGGAAACCGACACCGAGCAGCTGCGTATACTGAGGAAAGCCGCCTGCAACCCCAATAACGGTCAGGACGTGTATTTTGCACAATTTAATTATCGCGATCATACCCAACGCTCTCCCGAGATCCTGTACTTCAAAACTCCTCACTTTACCCGCATTGAAGGCAATACCGTCTTGCCATTGCGAACGGTCGGCATCTTCAATCTTTCGGATGAAGCAAAGACCTTTACGCTCCGCTTTGATGAACTGGATCTGGAAGCAGGTTGTTATACGTTGACCGACGTATGGTCGGGTGAGCAAACCAATATCGCCGATTTCTTCAGTGTCACGTTAGAGCCTCACGCCAGCCGTCTGCTTGCCGTCAGTAAACCGAACGGCATCCAGCTGTTCGATGCCAACATTCGTCTCAACAGCGTCGTCATGCGTGATGACCATTTGATTCTGGATGCGGATTATGCATTGACCGATGTGGAACTCACCTTGAATTGCACGGTGCGTGCAATTCGTCAAAACGGCGTCGATCTTCCCTTTAAGGCTGACAACCAAACCCTTTCTTTTGATCTCCCTTCCGCAGGTGAGTTTGAGCTTTTATTGTAATTGTTTTGCTGACCGCCGTATCCGTTTTTGCGTACGGCGGTCAGCAAGAATTTTCTCTAATTTTTTTCAAAAACCTATTGACAATCGAAGTTTTGGAGGGTATAATAGCAGTCGTTGCCGCCACTGATATATGCGGGTATGGCGGAATTGGCAGACGCGTTAGATTCAGGTTCTAATGGTCGCAAGGCTGTGCAGGTTCAAGTCCTGTTACCCGCACCAAAGCATTCAAACCCGAACCTTTTACCAATTGGTGAAACGTTCGGGTTTGTTGTTTTCTTAAATGATATTACATAAGTC
>JAGBFF010000092.1 GCA_017936615.1 Clostridia bacterium
TAGTCAAGCACTCTATCCAGCTGAGCTACGAGCGCGTGTTGTTTAGACAACGTATAGAATTATAGTGGCTTTCCTTTGAAAAGTCAAGAGAAAAAACAGAAATTTTATATTTTTTTTGAAAGAAAATCGGTTGCAACCACGACAACACTTATGCTACACTACATTCAAGGAGGGATGACGGATATGTCCACACAAAATCTGGTATTTGAAAATGCTCGATTTTCCTTAGTTGTAGGTGCGGATGCAATCGTCAAAGAGCTTCGTCTCAAATCCACCGGCGAGGATTGCTTGGATCATACGGAAGAAACTGCTTTGTTCTCCCTCACCGAGGATCGTCCGTACAACAACGAAATCAAGCTTGCACATCCCAATAAGCGTACGACCTTTGAAGCCAATCGTCTTCGCCGTGAAGGCGATCAACTAATCGTTGGCTTTGAGCAGATCCTATTTGAGGCCATAGTCGAGGTTGCGGTAACAGACGAGTATCTCACATTTACACTGGTTGATTTTCTCGTTCCGCATGAAGCATTTGACGGATTAGCTATGTCCCCGCCTCCCGTCGCCAAATTCCGCCTGTTACAATTACCTATCCGTAACCGCACTCACTTTGGCGAATGGCTCAATGTGATGTGGGATGATGAGGCCGCCGTCAACGTACTTGGCACCGACCCCTTTACCAACATTGATTCCGAAAAGCGGAAGGGATTTCGCATACTCACTGCCGATGCTTTGCGTGAGTTCCGCTTGAAAGGGTGTTCAGCATCACTGATCGTGGCTCCCACAAACGAGTTGTTGGATTGCATTGATACTTTTGAAAAGGATTATGACCTTCCCCGCGGCGTGGAAAGCCGTCGCAACACCAAGGATATCAATTCGTCCATTTGCTGGACGGACGAAATCAGCCCTAAAAATGTTGATGATCACATCAGGTTTGCCAAACGTGCAGGCTTCAAAAAAATGCTCATCTTCTATGCCGCTTTTTGCAAAAGTATAGAAGGCTACGACTATTGCGGCGACTACGAGTTCAACGAATCGTACCCCAACGGGATGCAAGATTTAAAAGCCGTTGTGGATGCCTTGCGTGCTGCCGGTATCACTCCCGGATTGCACGTTCTGCATACGCATATCGGCAAACGTACCAGCTACGTTACCCCCGTTGCCGACCACCGCTTGCACCTAACACGCCACTTCACACTGACAAAGCCGCTTGCCGAAACGAATACCGAAATCTATGTAGCACAAAACCCGCAGGGAGTCGTAATGCACCCCCAGTGCCGTGTACTGAAATTCGGCGGCGAATTGATCGAATATACCGCTTATACCACCACACCACCCTATCGATTCACAGGCTGCCGCCGTGGTCACTGGAATACCCTTGTCACGCCGCACGACGCCGGTACGATCGGCGGCATTTTGGACATCAGCGAATTCAGCGCCACCAGTGTATATCTGGATCAAGACACCGATCTGCAGGATGAGATCGCCGAGAAAATTGCCGCTATATACGATCTTGGATTCGAGTTCATGTATTATGACGGCTCCGAAGGCACCAATGCTCCTTTTGAAATCTATATCCCGTATGCACAATACCGTGTCTACCAAAAATTAAAACATACACCTCTCTTCTGCGAGGGTGCCGCTAAAGCCCATTTTAGCTGGCACATGCTCAGCGGTGGCAATGCCTTCGATATATGCCTGACACGGTATTTAAAGGAAAATCTGATACGTCATCAGCAGCCCGAGGCGGCACGCATGGCTAATGACTTTACCCGTATCAACTTCGGTTGGTGGGGATTATTTGAGGACTCCCAGTCCCATCTGTTTGAATACGGCACCTCCAAAGCAGCCGCCTGGGGAGCGCCTACGACACTCCGGCTGCAGCTTTCCCAATTTTACGAGAAGCCGCAATTCCGGTTAAATCCCCGTATTGCCGACATTTTGGAAGTGTTCCGTCGTTGGGAAGCCGTACGGGAGCAGCAGTTCCTCACCGAGGAACAAAAGATCGCCCTGCGTGATCCCGAGTTGGAATACACCTTGCTGATCGACGAAAACGGGCAGTATGAGTTGGTACGCTATTACCCGATAAGCGCCCCCGAAAACGTCATAGCCTATACCTTCGATCGTTCGGAACGCACTTATGTGGTATACTGGCATCTACATGGTGAAGGACAACTGGAATTGTCATCAGCGATTGATGATCTGCGTTGTGAAAAGTCTCTAGGCTCCCCCCTCACCGTTACAAACCTTCGCATTCCTGTCGGTGACAAGCATTACGTCAGCACTCAACATCATAAAGATGAACTGATTGCCGCTTTTCAATCTGCCAAAGTAATCGTATAAACAATAAAAATCAACCGTTCATTTTGAACGGTTGATTTTTATTGTTTGATCACCACATCCCACATCAGGTGTTTTTAGTCAAACGACCGATATTCTCACCGTCGCCCAAAACCAGTAAATGGTCATCCTCTGCAAAGATAATCTCCGGCCCCGCCAGCAGCACAGCACCCTCTCTCTTGATCGCCAAAATATTGATGTTGTGCGCTTTGCGGACATCCACCTCACGGATGCTCTTGCCGATCCAGCTGCGCACGACAGCAACCTCGTATACGGCGATATTATCCGAAATCTGGTGGTAGTCAAAAATATTGTGGCCGCTGTACTGCACCGCCAGCTTGTACGCCAGATCCTTTTCCGGAAAAATGACCGCGTCGGCGCCGTTGCGCAGCAGGAACTTTTCCTGAATCCGCGTGCTTGCTTTGCTGATAACGCGGCGCGCGCCCATTTCCTTGAGCAGACTGGTGATCTCCAGGCTGCTTTGGAAATCGCTGCCGATACAGACAAAGCAAATATCAAACCCGTTAACAGACAGGCTTCGAAGCACCTCTTCGTTCTTGCAATCGCCGATCTGGGCGCAGGTCACCGCACCGGCAATACGGCTGATAACCTCTTCATTTTCGTCGACAACCATAACATCGTTGCCCAACTCCGCCAAACGGCGGCTGAGGTGCTCACCAAAACGACCGAGACCGATCACCAAAAAGTTTTTCATAGCGATTCACTCCTTTATCCGATGCTGACTGTTTCTTCCGGGAATCGTAAAATTTCCTTCTGTTTTCGCTGCACAAATACCATAGCAAACGTCAAGCTTCCCAATCTGCCGCAGTACATCATCGCCATAATGACCACACGGGAAAAACTCGACAGATCGCGTGTCACACCGGTGGTCATACCCACCGTATCGATCGCGGAGAAACATTCAAATATCACATCTGTCAGCGCTAGTTCGGGTTGTGCCGCACTGACAAGGAAAATACCTGTCAACGCCAACAGCAACTGAATACCGGCAACGCTGACTGCCTGCACCAGCACCTCCGACGGCAGGCGGCGGCGGAACAGGTTATAGCCGGAACGATTAAACAGATTACTGACGCAGCAAATGAGCAGCACCGCCAGCGTTGTGGTTTTAATACCACCCGCCGTGGAGCCGGGCGAGCCGCCAACAAACATCAAGAGCGTTGTGAGCGCACCGGAAGCCGGATGTAACGCATTGGTATCCACCGAATTAAACCCCGCAGTACGTGGCGTCACCGAGTCAAAAAACGCGTTCAAAAGCTGCTGACCAAACGGAAGCGCGGCGTTGGTGTGATTCCGTTCCAACAGAAGAAACAGCACCGTAGTGACCAGTGTGATGCCCAGCGTTACCGTCAACACCAGTTTGGAATGCAGCCGATATTTGCGGAAATGCCATTTGTGCTGCACCACATCGTCCCAAACCAAGAAACCGATTCCACCGATCAAAATCAGGAACGACGCGGTAAGGATCATCACACCGTCGTCCGCAAAAGAAACCAGCGACGAATACGCGCCCTGATCGCCAAACAGATCAAACCCGGCATTACAAAACGCCGAGATAGACAAAAACGCAGAACGTCCCAGCCCGTCCCAAAAACCGAATTTCGGGATAAGGCGCGTCGCAAACAGCAACGCACCCGCCGATTCGACCGTCACGGTGCCGATCAAAATCTTTTTAGTCAGCCGTACCATCCCACCGATATCCGGTGTGTTAAAGGAATCTTTGAGCAGTGTGCGCTCCCGCAACGAGATCTGACGGTGCAGCGCCATTGAAAAGCCGGTCATCAGCGTCATGAATCCAAGACCACCGATCTGGATCAACGTAATGATAACTACACGACCGAACACCGACCAGTGCAGGAAAGTGTCCACAACAACGAGACCGGTCACACAGGTTGCTGAGGTTGCCGTAAACATACAATCCAGGAAAGGTGTTACCTTGCCACTGTTGGAAGAAACAGGTAGTGAAAGCAGTACCGCACCAAGCAAGATCGCAAGCAGGAAACCGACCGCTACCATATGCGGATAACTGATCCGAACACGCGGCTTATTCATACGGTTTCCTCCTCTCGCTCACTAAAAACACTTACAGTATACTCCATTTTTTGGGGTTTGACAAGATGTACCACGCCGTCCCTACAAAGTCGGCGCGGTGTGATTTATTTCAGCAGCATACGTCCCGGACGCGCACCGGTATACACCGCATTTTCGGCGACCACCTGACCACCGACCAAGACATAGTTTAAGCCTTCGGCACGGCGCGTGCAATCGCCGTATTCCGCATGGTCAATGATGGTATCAGCATCAAAAATACAGATATCTGCGTCAAATCCTACCGCCAGTAAGCCTTTTGAGGTCAGACCATACACAGCCGCCGGCATTGATGTCATCTTTCGGATCATTTCGGGCAAAGAGGTCACGCCACGCTCACGAACGTACCGACCAAGAACTCGCGGAAACGTGCCGCGCAAACGCGGATGATACGATGTTAGATGTCGGGCTACGCCGGAATCGGTACAAATCATAGCACGGGGGTACGCAAGGACAGTTTCCACATCCTCTTCACACATCGAGAACGTACACACATCGCAAGAAACATGGCTGTCACAGATGATATCAAACGCCGTATCGTAATGTGATTTTCCCTCCGCTTCGGCAATTTCGGAAATACGCTTTCCTTGCAGATGCGGCAACGCACTGCAACTCGAAATCATAATATGACTCAGGTCATCACCGCGTATTGCACAGGTCTCCCGGTAGATCGTTTGGCGCATCGTCTTGTCCGACAGCATCGCCACAATACCATCATCATCCTGCGCGCGGTACGCCGTCGGAATCAACGTCGCTGACAGCGAAGTGTTAGAGGCACAATACGGGTAAACATCACAATAAACCTCCAGACCGCTTTCGTTGGCTTCGTCGATCATACGCAGCGTGTGACATACCTTGCCCCAATTCTCCTTAGCAGAAGCTTTATGATGGGACAAGACGCCGCGCACACCGGTTTCACGTACAACGGTAATAAACTCCTGCACCGCTTGGATCAGGAAGTTGCTTTCGTTGCGAATGTGTGCGGCAATAATACCATGATATTCCGCAACCACTTTTGCTAATTCGATCAATTCCGCCGTCTCGGCATAACATCCGGGAGCATAATACAAGCCGAAGGACAAACCCGCTGCGCCGTGCTCCAAACCGTCACGCAATAGTTCTTTCATTTGCTGCATTTCCGATGCGGCGGGGGCACGATTTTCCACACCGACAGCCAAGCGGCGCAGCGTACCGTGACCGATCAAAAGAACCGTGTTCGCACCAAACGACTGATCCCGAAGGCTTTCCAAAAACTCGCCCGCCGTCACATCGGAAGTAGGTGCTGCGGACGAACCGCATTGACCGGCAATTGAGGTGGTGATACCCTGCTCGACCTTTTCGATCAGCTCAGGATGACTCAACAGCGCGCTGTCGGCATGGCTGTGCGAATCAATAAAACCCGGAGTTACGGTCAGTCCGGTTGCATTGATCGTCTCACGAGCCTCACCAAGATTTTTACCGATTTCGGCGATCTTACCGTCCTTGACAGCAATATCTGCACGATAATACGGACTGCCGGTTCCGTCAATGATCTTGCCGTTTTTAATGATCAGATCGTACATACCATTTCCTCCGCGCCTAACCGGTACTTTTAAATCAAATTATAAGCACACATACGGAAAAAGTCAAGA
>JAGBFF010000011.1 GCA_017936615.1 Clostridia bacterium
GGTAGAACCCCAGCCTTCCAAGCTGGTTGTGTGGGTTCGATTCCCATCACCCGCTCCATTTGTTGCCACGCCGTCCGGTGGCGGTATATAGGCGCCTGTAGCTCAGCCGGATAGAGCATCTGCCTTCTAAGCAGAGGGTCAGGGGTTCGAGTCCCTTCAGGCGCGCCAGATATGGTGGGTGTAGCGTAGTTGGCCTAACGCGTCAGTTTGTGGCACTGAAGATCGTGGGTTCGAATCCCATCTCCCACCCCACACTATTGGGATGTAGTCTAGTGGTAGGACAGCAGACTTTGACTCTGCCCGGGCAAGTTCGATTCTTGCCATCCCAGCCACAGAAATCCCGCACAAACCCGCACGAACTCACGGTTTGTGCGGGTTTTCTGCATTTTGCGGCGGACTTGCTTTTTGCAAGGGTTTCTGCTAAAATAAAGACAAATACTACCGAGAGGGGGAGACCGATGAGTACACACGTTGCTGCGGTGATCGTAGCAGCCGGCAGCTCGACCCGCATGGGAATGCCGAAAATGCTGTTGCCGCTGAACGGAAAGCCGGTTATCGTGCATACCTTATTGGCTTTCCAGAGCTGCACTGCTATCGATGAGATCGTGCTGGTCACGCGCGCCGAGGATGTGGATTTGATGCGCGAGTTGGCGGCCAATAACGGCATCGGCAAGCTGACCTCGGTCGTTCCGGGCGGTGACAGCCGTCAGTATTCTGTAGCAAACGGCGTGCGCGTATGCCGTGCGGATACGGCCTATTTTGCTATACACGACGGTGCACGGCCGTTGGTTTCTGTGGCATGTATCGAATCGGTCATCCGCGCTGCACAGCGCGACGGCGCTGCCGCTGCAGCTGTGCGCGTTAAGGACACGATCAAGGTCGCGGATGCGGATGGCTTTATACAGGATACACCCGACAGAGAAACGCTGTGGAGCGTGCAGACACCGCAGACCTTTGAACGCGGCGTATACCTGCGTGCGATAGAACATATGGAAGCCACCGGCTTGCAGGTAACGGACGATTGTCGGATGGTGGAAGCCATCGGCTACCCGGTACGCTTGGTGGAGGGCGAGTACACCAACTTAAAGATCACCACACCGGAGGATATTTGTACAGCGGAGGGATGGTTGCGATGAAACTGCGTATCGGTCACGGCTATGATGTTCACCGCCTCGTAGAGGGGCGACCGTTGATTCTTGGCGGCATAACGATCCCGTGGGAGAAGGGTCTGCTCGGTCATTCGGATGCCGATGTATTGGCACATGCCGTAGCAGACGCCCTGCTCGGTGCGGCGGCTTTGGGCGATATCGGCTGTCTGTTCCCTGACAGCGATCCGCAGTACAAGGGTGCCGACAGCCTCAAATTATTGTCCGAAGTGGCACGCGTGCTGCGCGAAGCAGGCTATGCGCTTGTCAATATCGACGCGACCGTGCTGGCGCAGGCGCCGAAGCTCAAGCCGTATATCCCGATGATGCGGGAAAAACTTGCGGCGGCTTGTGGTTTAGAGATCGCGGACGTCAGTGTGAAAGCGACGACCGAGGAAGGTCTCGGCTTTACCGGCTCGGGAGAAGGAATCGCGGCACACGCGGTTTGTCTTATTCAAAAGGAGGGTTGACCGATGGCACCGATGCCTCCCGGCATGCGCGGCCCGGGTCGTCACCGTCCGCTCACAGACGAAGAAAAGCAGCAGGCCCCCCGTTTGACTCCGGCGTTGCTTAAGCGTATTTTCTCATACATACGCCCCTACTGGCGGCGTTTGATCATGGTGATGCTTATCATTCTGTTGTCGGCAGGGCTAGGGCTGCTGCCGTCGATCCTTACCGGCCGCATGATCGACGACGGCTTGATCGCCGGCAACTGGTCGGTGTTGGTTCAGCTGGTTTTACTGTCGCTGGCGGTTACGTTGGTGTCCAATCTGGTCAGCATCCTGCAAAGTTATCTCAATGCTACCATCGCGCAAAACATTACCTACGATATGAAAAATGAGATGTACGCCCACTTGGGACGGATGTCTCATCGTTTTTATACCAACCGCCCGCAGGGTGAGCTCATCACGCGTATGACCGGTGACATCAGCGGTGTACAGTCGGTCATTGCCAATACGATGACCGGTTTGCTTTCCAACGTCGCGGTGTTGGTCACCTCACTGGTCGCAATGTATCGGATTCATTGGGTGCTGGCAACGGTCGGCGTTTTGCTGCTGCCGTTTTTTGTTCTGCCGACGCGCATCGTGGCGCGGTACCGCTGGAAGCTGGCTGCCCGCACGCAAGAAAAATGGGATGAAATGAACCAGATCCTGAACGAGACGATGAGCGTCAGCGGACAGATGCTGGTCAAGCTCTTCAACAAAGAGGAAACGGAATACGAGCGGTTTCGCGCGGTCAACGGCGAGACCCGCCGTCTCAGCGTTCGGGAGACCGTCGCCCGCGGCTGGTTCCGTATGGCGATCGATACCTTTATTGGTATCGGCCCGTTGTTGATGTATTTGGTGGGCGGTCTGCTGATGCTGAAGTACCCCATCGGAAAAACGCTCTCGGTGGGTGACATCACGATCATGGTCACACTGCTGCACCGTATGTTCCGTCCGGTGGATCAGCTACTTAACATCGGTGTGGATATTACCCGATCGATGGCGCTGTTTGCCCGTATTTTTGAGTATCTGGATATGCGCCCCGAGATCGAGGATCGTCCCCATGCTGTTGAACCGGCGGTGATCCGCGGAGATCTGTGCTTCAATAATGTGTCCTTTGCCTACAATCCGGAGCAGCCGGTGCTGCGTGACATCAGTTTTTCAGTGGAACGCGGCAAAAATATAGCGATCGTTGGTACCTCGGGTGCGGGTAAGACGACCCTCATCAGCCTGATTCCGCGCTTGTACGATGTGATCGGCGGCAGCATTACGGTAGACGGCATTGACCTGCGTGATATACGCTTGGCGGTGTTGCGCCGCAATATCGGTATGGTGACGCAGGATACCTACCTGTTCAACGATACCATCCGCGCCAATTTGCTGTACGCCAAGCCGGAGGCAACGGACGAGGAGATCATCGATGCTTGCCGCAAAGCCAATATTCACGACTTTATTGCCGCCTTGCCCGACGGCTACGATACCGTGGTCGGCAATCGGGGGCTCAAGCTGTCCGGCGGCGAGAAGCAACGTTTGTCACTGGCGCGTGTGATTCTGAAAGATCCGCCGATCCTCTTGTTGGACGAGGCGACCTCCTCACTGGATTCCATTTCAGAGAGTCACATTCAGGA
>JAGBFF010000093.1 GCA_017936615.1 Clostridia bacterium
AGCGAGGGAGGCCCGATGAATCCGCACATTCGATTGCTTGGGTCGCACAATCGACAAAAGGGGTACCCCACTATTACAATTAGCACAAAGGAGGTGATGTAATGGCAAAACGAGTATGCTGTTTATACCGCGTATCCACCGACAAACAGGTGGACTACAACGGCAACAACGAAGCCGATATCCCGATGCAACGCAAAGCGTGCCACAAATTCGCGTTGGAAAAGGGCTGGAACATCGTGCACGAGGAACAGGAGGATGGTGTTTCGGGTCATAAGATCCGCGCCGAAAACCGCGATAAAATCCAAATCATCAAGGAACTGGCGCGTAAGAAGCAGTTTGACATTCTGCTGGTGTTTATGTTCGACCGCATTGGCAGAATCGCGGACGAAACGCCCTTTGTGGTGGAATGGTTCGTAAAAAACGGCGTGGAGGTGTGGAGCACCCAAGAGGGCGAGCAACGCTTTGACAACCACACCGACAAGCTCTTAAACTATATCCGCTTTTGGCAGGCGGACGGCGAGAGCGAGAAAACCTCGGTGCGTACCAAAACGAGCTTGGGTCAGATCGTGGAGTCGGGTCACTACAAGGGCGGCGGTGCCGCCTATGGCTACGACCTTGTGAAAAACGGGCGCACCAACAAGAAAAAACACGAACTCTTTGACCTGCAAGTGAATGCGGACGAGGCGCTGGTGGTGAAGATTATTTTTGATAAATACACCCGCGAGGGGCTGGGCGCTCACACCATCACGACCTGGCTCAACGATCACGGCTACCGTGCCAGAACGGGTAAAAAGTGGCATTCCGCCACGGTGCGGGGGATGCTGCAAAATCTGACCTATACGGGAGTGCTCCGCAGTGGAGAATCCCGTTCGGGTGTCATTTTGGAACTGCAAATCATTACCCCGGAGCAGTTCGAAAAAGCACGCGAGATTATGAATCAGCGATCCATCAACCACCGCGCCAACCCCGTGCCACCGATGAACAGCAAAGCCAAATCGCTGCTGGCGGGCAAGGTGTTTTGCGGGCATTGCGGGGCGCGGTTACTGCTCAGCACCAACGGGCGGTATCGCAAACGTACTGACGGCACAGTAGATATGACCAAACGGCTGCGCTACGTCTGTTACGGCAAGACCCGCAAGCAGACCGAATGCGACGGGCAGACCGGTTACACCATGCACATTCTGGACGATATCGTGGACACCATCCTCAAGGACATTTTCGCTAAGATGAAAGGCGTGTCCAAAAGTGAGGTGGTCAATGCGAAATATGCCAACGAGTTGGAACTGCGCAAGGCACGGCTGATTATGCTGAATGCCGATTACGGCAAGGCAAGTGATAATCTCACCTTGCTCAAAGCGGAGGTGGTGAAATCCATTCGGGGAGAGAGTTCCTTTTCCACCGAAATGCTGTCAGATTTGATTCGCGAGGCGGAGAGCGAATGTTCACGGTTGGAGGAACAATGCGCCGATGCACGGCGGGATGTGAAAGATACCGAAAATCTGCTCCGTCAGCTCAGCGACCATTTTGATGAACTGATCTCTTGGGCGGAACTTTATGAAAGCTCGAACTTGGAGAAAAAGAAGATGGTGGTCAATGCCCTCATCAACCGCATTGAGGTTTCGAGAGATTATAAAGTGAAGATCGATTTTAATTTTGACTTTGAGCGGTTTACGCAAGGCTTAGACATCGCGGCATAAAAAAGCAAACCAGGCGGAGAGTCAAATACTCTCCGCCTGGTATATGCTTTTTCAATCTAATATTTAAATGAATATATTTTTTCTTTTACCGCAAATATAATGGTGTAATTTATCGAGTATAGAACCGTTTCTTCAAAAGATACCAGCAAAAGTATAGATAATATACTTTCCCCTCCAAGAAAAAATAGTGTTGTTAGGGCTATTATTATATTTTCGACACAGAGAAGTATTATTTCAGCAAAGATGATTTTATCCTCATCTTTAACAATGCATCGTTTTTTGTACAGATAAATTGAACCCACCAAAAAAACGATAGAAACAAAAAACATACATATTTCTTTTGAAACCGAAACCAAGAATAGCAGACACAGTTTAATAAATGGCATCCAAGTACTATCGCTTTCAAAACCTACAACAGAATCAAATAGTGCTATAACAAAATATATTGCTGCGCAGATCCCCGTAATTGTATCTTTAATGTTAGCCGGAATATCTAGTAAATGCGTGTTAAAAAATAGCGATACTGCAACCATAAACAGAATCGTGATAGTAACTTTTTTGCTTGCGGTTTCTCTTGAATATTCCCATCTTCCGCTAGACGTGAAATAAATTCGAGCTAAAAAACCAAGGAATATACTAATGGTTAACGCTTTCATTCTGTCCAATCAATGAACAACTCAATATGTCCGCAATCTTTACATACCAAAGAATCTGTTGGGGAGATCACTCTTTGGCCTGTGACGCCATAATATTTTTGTTCGGGATAATTCATACTGACTCTTGTGTTGACCTTAAGCTTATCAACATTCTGACTTCCGCAACGAATACAAGTATCATATTTAATCATATTTCTTACTCCTACAAAATAAACTGATGCACTTGAGTATACTGTCAATGACATTATACCATAGAGATCCATGCTTTTCAACGCATACAAAAAATACCCACTCAATTTGAGCGGGCAAAAAATAAAACTTGACGAACCAGTGGTGGAGATAAGCGGGATCGAACCGCTGACCTCTTGAATGCCATTCAAGCGCTCTCCCAGCTGAGCTATACCCCCATATGAGGGTTCGTCAAGTTTTTATTTATGAAATTATTAAGTGGGGTTCAACTTTGAGTGCATCGCGCTCCCAGCTGAGCTATACCCCCATGTCGTGGCGACGCCCTTAACTTTACCATATTTCACGGCGCTTGTCAAGAACTTTTTTCACTCGGGGAAATTTTTCTGTGCGGCACCGAGGTGCCGCTTTATTTTACCGTGAATTCTGCATACTGCGGCAGATGATCCGAGATCGTGAAGATCTCGTCCCACACGTACAGAATATTGCGATACACCGTCGGCTCAAGGGACGATGGCGTGTAAAAAATATAATCGATCGGGCCACGGGCCGGATTATACCGCTCGCCCGCCAGGTGATACTGCGTCATCGAGGCCCACTCCGTCGGCGACACGGTCTCCGGTGCGGTGATGCGGGCGTCCGCAAACGGTCCGCTCACCATACTGCCGTCCTCCGCCTCGTAGAACGCCCGCCCCGTGAACTGCTGATACAGCAGGTGGTCGACACCGTCCGAGCCCGACTGCATCTGGTTAAAATCGCCCGTCACGACCACCGGAACGTCCCCCAGCGTCTTGACAAAATCCAGCAGCACCCGTCCCTGCTTCAGGCGCAGTGCCCGCCCCTCCTCCGAGGTTTTGGTGCCGTTGTTCTCCAGATGAACGTTCAAATGAACGAACTCCCACTCCGACGTTTTGCTTTTCAGCCGCACCCACGTGCAAACACGGGGTTCGACGCTTTCTTCGAACTTGGACCCCGCAACGTCGGGCGTATCCGAAAGCCAAAACGTCCCGCTGTCCACCGGCGCGAACTTATCGTTTCGGTAAAAGATCGCATTCATCTCGCCGGTTTTCTTGTCGGAGTTCCCGACGCTGCTGTAGTCTTCTCCAAAGCAGGTTTCTTCCAGCGACTTGCGCCACGTTTGGGTGACCTCCTGCATACCGATGGAATCCGGTTGCGTTTCAGTAATGAATTCTTTCATCATTTCTTCGCGTATGGAAAAAATATTGCCGTTGCTGTGCGTCTGAATGTTAAAGGAAACGATCTTCAGCGGCGGCTCGTCCACACTCGGCGGCGCAGGCGCCGTCGTGGGCTTGGTCGCCGACTCGTCAGCACTTTGCCCGCCACACCCTGCCGTGCACAGCAGAAGCACCAGGATCAAGACGGCAGATACGATTCGTTTCATCAAAACTCCCTCCCACACACGCATTACCACTTCCAGTATACACCCCCCATATCCGCTTTTCAACCCTCTGTTTTGGCCGCAAAAAAAATTAAAAAAGTTTCAAAAAACCTATTGACATTTGTCGCAAAATCCGTATAATAAAATTGTAATCATTACAAAACACCATTGATTACAAAGGAGGCGAGCGGTATGACCACACAGGTATTAGCCGACACCCTGCGTTCGCGCGGCATCAGTCCGACGCAGCAGCGGCTGGCGGTGTACAGTTACCTGCTGGCGCACCGCACGCATCCCACGGCGGATACGGTGTATCAAGCGCTCTGTCGGGACTACCCCACCATGTCGCGCACCACGGTGTACAACACCATGCGCGCCTTGTTTCGGGCGGGCCTGCTCCGCATCGTCACGATCGACGCGGAGGAGCAGCACTTTGACGCCGATACGGCGGACCACGGACATTTTCGCTGCACACAGTGCGGCGAGCTGTTCGACTTTGATCTCCCCGCGGACACCATGCGACAGTGTGCGCCGTCGGGATTTCAAACGGACCTGTTCGATGTGTACGCCACCGGGCTCTGCCCTCACTGTCAAGCTACCCATTAAAAACCATTACCGGGAGGAAACAAATTATGAAAAAGTTCGTATGTCTGGTCTGCGGTTACGTCCACGAAGGTGACGAAGCCCCCGCGCGCTGCCCCATCTGCAACGCTCCGGCAGATAAGTTCAAGGAAATGCCTGCGGTTCCTGCAGCACCGGCCGGTGAGGCGAAGTCGTTGACCGATAAGGTCTGGGCGGACGAGCACCGCGTCGGCATTGCGAAGGGCGTCGACGAGGAAGTCGTCGAGATGCTGCGTGCCAACTTCAACGGCGAATGCTCCGAAGTCGGCATGTACCTGGCGATGGCGCGCGTAGCGCACCGTGAGGGCTACCCGGAGATCGGCCTGTACTGGGAAAAGGCCGCGTATGAAGAGGCCGAGCACGCCGCGAAGTTTGCGGAGCTGCTGGGCGAGGTGCTGACCGACAGCACCGAGAAGAACCTGTCGATGCGCGTGGACGCCGAGCACGGCGCGACCGACGGCAAGATGGTGCTTGCCCGCCGCGCGAAGGAGCTGGGCTACGATGCCATCCACGACACCGTCCACGAGATGGCGAAGGACGAAGCAAGACACGGCCGCGCGTTCGAGGGTCTGCTGAAGCGCTACTTCAAATAACCACCCACGATCCCACCCGACCGCACGGTCGGGTGGGATCTTTGTTTTGCGCGGCAGCCTTGCAATTTTCTGCGCGGTGTGCTATGCTGGGAACAGCATCTGTAACAACGAGGAGGTCAACCCCATGAAAAAGGTACTCATCCTGCTTTTGGCACTGACCCTGACCCTGGCTCTGTGTGGCTGCGGCGAGGACGAAAAAGCAACCGGCGCAACCACCGCCACGAGCGGCAAGCCGATCGAGACCACCGTCTCCACCACTGTGACGCAAACCGAGCCCACCGAGGGCGACGGCACCACCATCACCACGGAATCGACCACCGCGGACCCGACCGCGACCGATCCCACCGGCTCAAGGACCGTGGTCACCAAGGTCACCACGACCGCGACCAAGATCCCCACCACCATTCGCACGCTGCCAACCAAACCCACGACTACCAAAGCCCCCACGACGACTACCAAAGCCCCGACCACCACGACCACCGTGGCGGTCGAGCAACCAATTGACCCGAGCGGCTTGGTACAAAGCGCGGAATACTGGGGCAACGACTATCGGGTCGACGGCACCTCGCTGACCTTCACCGCCTTGATGTTTGACGGCGACTACTGCGTCATCATCGACCGTCAGTTCACCTCCGCACCCGAGGTCGCGGAGGGCACCACCATCGAGTACGGCGGCAAGACCTACTATTCCGAGGGCGGCGGCATGAATCCGTTGCAATTCACCACGGACGGCAACGAGATCGTTCTCGGCGACGGCGGCAAGCTGGCACTCTACCGCGACGGCACCGTCAAGGTGATCGTCTCCAACAGCTACTTGAAGAGCGGTATGGTCTTCGTCCTCCCGCCGCAGTAATACGGATAACTAAAAACAGCGACGAGCACGCTCGTCGCTGTTTTCTGTTACTCCAATCGGATGCTCACGATCTCGCAATCGGTACCGACACGCATCGGCATCCCCCACGTTCCCGCGCCTGAGGTCACGATCAGTGTCGGGCCTCCCGCTTCCCGGCGGTACATCCCGTGATCCACCGTGTACAGCAGCCCCGTGACGAGGTTTGCCGGAAAGATCTGTCCCTGATGGGTATGCCCCGACAGCACCAGATCGACCTCGTCGGGATAGGTGTCGAAGTGCGCGGGATTATGATCCATCACCACCACCGGCAGCGTAGGATCAGCGCCGTTGAGCACCGCCGACAATTCCGCCCGTTCACACTCACCGTAACCACCGATCGGCGATGCGTCCAGCCGTCCCGCCAGCACCAACCGCCCGTCGATGACGGTGTAGGTATCGTCCAGCAGGGTGATCCCGCTGCGCCGTACAAACTCCCGCATCTGCGGTGCCGTCTCCCCTGCATCGTGATTGCCAAAGCAAAGATACACGCCGTAGGTTGCGTCGATGCCGCGCAGCATTTCACTGGCCGCCTCAGGGTCGCGGATCGCGGCGTAATCGGTATCGAACAGATCACCGGCGATACAAACGATATCCGGCTTCCGGCGGTTGATCTCGTCAACGGTATCCTCCAGCCGTGCCTCCGAGCCGACCGCGCCGAGGTGCAGGTCACTGACCAGCACGATATTCAGGTCGGAAACATCCATCGCGCTGTCGATCGGCACGGTGTAGGCGACGTGCGTCAGCTGCGTGGCGTGGATAGCACCGCCAACCACCGTCACGACGGTCAACGCCACCGCTGCGATCGCCATTGCGCCGCGCACGCGCGGCCGCTTTGCCGCAGGCAACCGCAGCAGCCGCAGAAGCAGCAGCACCGCGTCGGCGATGACGGTAAACATCAGCAGATACAAAAACGCGCCCATCGCATACGCACCGAGCGCACCCAGCACGTGCTTCACCGCATCGGGCAACGGCAGCATCGCGTTGGCAAAGCCCAGCACCGAAAGCACCGCAAGTCCTACCGCGATCCCCATCACGACGGCAAACCGCAGACAAGGAAACACGCCGACAAGTCCGTTCCACAGCCGCCGCGCGAGGTAGAAAACAACACACCCCAGCACGCCCAGCAGGACGAGTATCACAAACGCAAAGAACACCGCCGTCACCTCCGTTTTGATCAGTATACCACACCGCAGGGGGGTTGTAAACCATCCTCCGAAAAACCCGTCTATTGACAAATCGGGTTAAGTTGATTATAATACCCCGTAGCAAAACCTTATTTTTTTGAGGAGGAACTATAGTTATGAAACGATGGCTTGCTTTGCTGCTCGTGCTGGTGCTGTGCTTGGCGCTGGCTGCTTGCGGCGATGACAAAAAGAAGTCGGATGACGATGATGAGGACGAGGACGAAGGCGAAGGCACCACCGTCACCACCACCGTGGAGGGCGGCGGCGAACATTGGAGCGATCTGGTCAATCCCGGCGGCACCCAGACCCGCACGCTTCCGAACGACTCGGTAAACACCACCGCTCCGGTGCGCACGGATATTCCCGTGACGGATCGCACGGAAGCCACGACCACCACGACGTACGCGTACGACGAGCCGGTTCAGGCAACGACCACCACCCGCACTCCGGCTACCGTTACTACCCGCAATCCGATGGCCGATACCGGCAGCTCCGTTGCGGCGTATGTGGCACAGTACAAGGCGGAAGTGGAAGCGATGAGCAACGATCAGATGATGCTGTCGCTGCAGGCACGCGGCACCGCGGTCGTGTACCTGTACGCCTACACCACGATCTACGACGCGACTCAGGAACTGCAGAACGCCTTGAACCAGAGCATGGAATCGCAGGAATCCACACTGTCCGCCGTGCTGACCGGTATGAAGTCGGAATGCCCGGCAGTTACCGCCGTCATCTACGAATACTACACCGCCGACGGTGATCTGATCGTCAGCTACGAGTTCAACTAAAGCACTTAACCCCGAGTCACACGACTCGGGGTTTTTCCTTGACAATGCTGTCAGCACACTGTATAATATGTGTACCGTTAATTTATATTTAGGAGGAATCCCTTATGGCAAAATTCTGTAGCAAATGCGGCAATCCGCTGGCAGACGGCGTTTCGTTCTGCACCAAGTGCGGCGCACCGCAAGCACCTGCGGCACCGCAGCAGCCTGTTTATCAGCAGGCTCCTGTATACACCGCTCCCGCGGCACCGTCCCCCATCGTCAAGCTGCTGACCGGCAAGGTCACCGAAGGCAAGACCGCGTTCCTGCTGCTCGGCGAGCAGTTGCTGACGCTGTTTTTCTTCTTCCTGCCGATCCTGTCTCTCTCGTTCGGCAAGAACTCCTCGTTCTATTCCATGTTCTATTATCTGGACAGCGGTGACAACACCTCGATCATCCACATCATCCTGCTGTTCGTGCTGCTCGCGTCGTTCGGTCTGTTCCTGATCCCGATGCTCAAGGCAAACGGTCTGCAGCTCAAAAAGCAGCCGCTGTCGGACAAAGTCCTGCCGATGCTGATGCTCGGTGCTTCCGTCGCTCTGTTCATCGCCAACCTCGTGGCGATCATCATGTTCTGCGACGATCTGGGCGATCTGGCCGGTCTCTCGGTGTGGGGCATCTTCTACATCATCTTCTTCGTTCTGTCCAACGCTCACCTTGGCTTCTGCTGGTGGAAGAGCAACAACTAATATCCACGTACAAAACCGCCCGCGGCACGCCGCGGGCGGTTTTCTTTTGCAAAAAGCACCGCTGTGTATCTCGGTACACAGCGGTGCTTACGTTTACTCTTCGTACTCGACGCTCTCGGTGGCGACGATCTCGCTCGTCCGCAGCCAATCACTGTCGGGGCGGCAGATCAGACGCGCATCGATATCCGCCGCCTGCAGGCTCAGGATGGTCTGTCCTTGGTAGCTGCCCGATTTGGTGCGTTCCACCACCAGTGCAACGTCAGCACGCTCGTCCTGCACCAGCGCCAGCGGCAGCATCAGGCTCATCGCATTCCCCTGCGGATAGAAGCAGGGCAGCGCCGTCTTGAAGTTCCAGCGCACACGCTTGACCGCCAGATCGATGGCATCCTCCATACGGTTGCGCAGGCGGTTGTACAGGCGGCTGGAATTCTCCACCGCGTCACGTAGCGCATTGTACAGCGTCGGGCGATCTGCAGCCTCCGCCGCGGTGATCTGCTCCACCAGCGCCTGCGCCTCGGCGTTGCCGCGTGTCTCCTCGTGCAGGAACTCCAGCGGCAGACGGTCGATATTATCCACGATCATGTGGTGGTAATCGGAATAGATCTCGCGGTCAAGGTCGAACAGCAGATCCTCCTTCACGCTGAAGTAGGAAGCCGGCTGCGGCAGCGGATCGAAGCAATCCACCAGCACCTTGCCAAGACCACGCTCACCCGCGATGCAGAAGCCCTTGAAATACCATTTTTGGTAGCCGGGCGTGGTGTTGAGCGAGAAGCAGGCAAAAATATCTTCGTAATGGCGATCCACCAGGCCGGTGTTGAACGCGGCCAGCGAGCCGTCGTCGCTGATGAGGATCTTATCCTCCAACTGCAGATGGTAGAAGGTGAACTTGATATACTGCTTCAGGATGGTATAGTCGTCGGCACTCGCATCCTTGAAGCTCCATTGTTCATCCAACGCCTTGGAGGCGAGGGTGCGCAGGAACTCCTGCCACGGGCCGAGAAACGCGAACTGCGTCAGCGCGTCACCGGGTTTAGCGGTACTGGTGCTGTCGGTCACACCGCCCCAGTTGAGATACCAATCGGTATCCTCGCGGTCGGAGACCTTGATGCTGACCGAGATCGCCTTGCCGCGACCGCTTTTCAGCTCCGTTTTGAACACGAAGATCTCATCCACCTCGAACGTCGTATCCGGCTTTTCAGCGGCGGCATACGCTTCGTACAGGGCATCGATCACCGGCTGCGGCGGAGTAACCTCACTGCCGGTCATCTGCTGATAGATCTTGGACAGCGTTTTGGCAGACAGCGACACACCGTCCAGCGTCTCGGGCAGTCGGACCGCCGCTTTCTTCTCGGTGCTGGCCGGGGGCAGCTCCTGCTCCCACTCGGTCACACGATGCAGCTTGACGCGATCGTTCGGCACGCCGTTGGTCTTTTGTGTATCGTCCACGACCAGGAATCGCCGCAGCGTTTCCAGCATGGCTTTCATCTTGGCAAAGCCGAAGCGTTCCTTATTGTAGCCACAGCGATGCAGCTCCAGGTTGACCGACGCCATCGGCAGCCACTCGCCCACTGCAAACTTGCGGGTAAGCAGGCTGTATATCTCCTTCTCGATGGCAAGCGTCAGCGGCTCGACTTCGCCGCTGTCCTCGGCTTCGATGTGGAACTTCAGATAGTAGGGATACGGCGACTCGGCGTTCTGATTGACCTGCAGTGTGATCTCGGCAGTGGCGGTGTCAAAATGCAGCGCCGTGCCGTCTTCGCCGATCATGCCGTGCACGTACGCAATGGCGAAGGTATCCGCCAGCGTTTCAAAGGTCTTTTCAGGGGTTTCCTCGAGCTGCCGTGCCAACGCCAGCACCGGCGCGCTCTGCGGATCGATCAGCTCGGACAACACGCCGCTGAACGCATACCCCATATCACCGGACGGTGTCTCATCTGCAGCCGTGCCTTCCGGCTTCAGCCGCATCCGCAGGTTGGTCGCATCCACCTGCTGAACGTCAAACAGTGTGCTCAGCGACGGCAGCATCAGCTTCATTTTGGAAAAACCGAACCGCTCCCAGTTGTAGCCGTTATCCTTCAGCAGATGGCCGGCACTCGCCATCGGGAACCACTCACCCACCGCATACCGTGCGGCAAACAGCGCGCGGATCTCTCCGAGGATCTCCTCCGTCAGATCCTCGGCATCTGCGCGAGGCACGTCCAGCGGCACAAATCGCAGGGTGTACGGATACGCCGCATCCTCGGTAGAGCGATTGAGCAGGATCACCGCGAGCTTTGACGCGAAGGACAGATCATCCCCCACGCGCGTGATCGTCCCGGCGGCATACGCGGCACGGAATTCGCCACACAGCTGGATAGCGATCGTCGCCGTCGGCATCGCCACACGTGCGCCCAACGACGCCAGCGTGCTGCCGGACAGGTCGGCAAGCTCGCGCAGATCGTCGGAGAAGGAATACAACGCACCGCCGTCGACGGCTTCCGCCACAGGCTCGGCCGCCGCAGTCGGCTCGGTCTCCTCCAGTTCCACCGTCGGCTGGCTCATCACCGGCGCACCACAGGCACAGCAAAAGCGCACGTCATTATTCAGTTGGTTGCCGCAATTGGTACAAAACATCGTGTTAAACCTCCTGTATGTTACTCGGCGTTATCGCCTTACATAAACAAAGGGGACGCAGACCGTCCCCCGGTTTTACAAATTTGAAAAACTTTTCACAGGATAGCCCGCTGCCGCCACTGCCGCGCGCGCAAGCACGTCCGTGGCGTCCAGCGCGTCGGGCGCGTGAATGCCGTACCGCGCCACCGCCACGGGCAGCTCGGTACAGCCCAGCACCAGCCGCTCGGCACCGGCGTCACGCAGATGCGCGAGCGTTCGCTCGACCGGCAGGGTGTCAAAGGTCGGCTGATTCGCCTTGATGCCGTCATAGATCAGCCGCATCACCGCCTCCTGATCCGCTCCCTCGGGGCAGATCGCCTCGATCCCGCAGGCGGCAAGCTCCTTCTGATACACCCCCGAGCGCAGCGTCCCGTCGGTCGCCAGCACGCCGACGCGGCGCACGCCGTCCTGCCGCAACGCTTCTGCCGCGGTGCGGATCATATTCACCACCGGCACGGGGGATAATGCCGCGATCTCGTCGTAATAATAGTGAGAGGTATTGCAGGGCAACAACAGAAAATCCGCGCCCATCGCCGCGAGCTTCTGTGCCGACTCCGCGATATACGGAACCGGCGACTCACCACCCGCAAGAATGGCACGGGTGCGGTCGGGAATGCCGGTGTGGCAGTCGATATACACGCGGATATGCTCCGCATCACACGCCGCATCGGTATGGCGGATGATCTTACCGAACAGATCCAGCGTCGCCTCCGGCCCCATGCCGCCAATGATACCAATGGCTTTTTTTGACATTCCCGTCACCTCCTTGTCCGTTCATTTTAACACAGATCGGCCGCAAGTGCAACCGGTAAAATTTTTTATGAAAAAAGTGACACTTTTCGACACCGAGGACTTGCAAAGACGCCGCCCATCCTTTATACTTAATATATGTCGCGCAAAGGAGGGACAATACGAATGGTTTTCAGTAGTCTGGAATTTTTGTTTGCGTTTGTCCCTGCCTTTTTTGTCCTATACTTTCTACTGCCGCAGCGATTCCGCAACGCGCTATTGCTGCTCGGCAGTTTAATTTTCTACGCCTACGGCACGTGGGATCAGCCACTGTACATTCTGCTGTTCTTAGCGTCGGCGGCGGTCAACTGGTTCGTCGGTCTGTGCATCGCGCGGCGGCGGCACCCGCGACTGTGGCTGACGGTCGGTCTCATCTACGACTTCGGCTGGCTGTTCGTATTCAAGTACGCAAACTTTATGTTCTCCTCGGTGCAGTCACTGCTGGACAGCCTCATTCCCTCCTCCGGCATCACCCTGCCGGGTGTGGAGCTTGTTCTGCCTATCGGCATCAGCTTCTATACCTTCCAGATCGTCTCCTACA
This sequence comes from Clostridia bacterium, assembly GCA_017936615.1. Classification (GTDB taxonomy): domain Bacteria; phylum Bacillota; class Clostridia; order Oscillospirales; family Acutalibacteraceae; genus RGIG3009. The sequence goes on from JAGBFF010000093.1 coordinate 12,724, forward strand.
TCATCGACGTCTACCGCCGTACCACCGCAGCGGAGCGGTCGGTGCTCAAGCTGTCGGCGTATCTGTATATGTTTCCGCAGCTCATCGCCGGCCCCATCGTCACCTACTCCTCCATCCGCGACCAAATGGACAAGCCTAACATCTCGTTCTCCCGCGTGGACGAGGGCCTCAAGGACTTTACCTACGGTCTGGGGCTCAAGGTGCTGCTGGCAAACCGCATCGGCGGTCTGTGGGCGGACGTGGGCGACTTCGGATTTGACTGTATCTCCACCCCGCTCGCGTGGCTGGGCATCATCGCGTTCAGTATGCAGCTGTACTTTGATTTCTACGGCTACTCGCTGATGGCGGTGGGCCTCGGCAAGATGCTCGGCTTCGATTTTCCGCACAACTTCCGTCACCCCTACACTGCCAAAAGCATGACGGAATTCTGGCGCCGCTGGCATATCACGCTCGGCTCGTGGTTCCGCGAGTACGTGTATATTCCGCTGGGCGGCAACCGCAAAGGGACGCTTTTCACCATCGGGAATATGCTGGTAGTGTGGGCGTTCACCGGCCTGTGGCACGGTGCAAGCTGGAACTTCGTGCTGTGGGGACTGTCGTTGTTCGTGCTGCTGGTGCTCGAAAAGCTGTTCCTCAAGCGCTGGCTCGACCGCATCCCCCTGCTGGGACACACCTATATGTTCTTCGCGGTCACCCTGACGTGGTTGATCTTCGCTGTCACCGACTTTTCGCAGATGGCGATGTATTTTGAACGCCTGTTCCCCTTCCTCCCCGGCGAACCGTTTATGCTGGTGGAAGGCGACTGGCTCACCCTCGGCAAGCAATACGGCGGCCTGCTGCTCGTCGGCATGCTGTTCTGCACCAAGCTGCCGGAACGGTTGTATGACCGTTTCAAAAACACCTTCATCGGCACGGTCGTGCTGCTGGCGGTGTTCTGGGGCTCGGCGTACTACCTGTATCTCGGACTCAACGACCCGTTCCTGTACTTTAGATTTTAAGGAGGACTTCCCATGAAAAACGTTCTGCGCCGTGCCGCCATCCTGCTGTTGGCGGCATCCTGCCTGTTGGTTGCTGCCGCCTGTCAGAAGCCGTCTGCTCCCGACATCAACGTCAGCAATAACGACGGCGCTGCAGCGACCGTGACCACCACGACCGCGGCGACCACCGTACCGACGGAGACACCCACCACGACGGTGACCACCGTGCCGACCACGACCACCGTACCGACTACGGCAACCCCCACCACCAAGCCTACGACAGCGCCGACCTCCAAGCCGACTGCCAAGCCGACCGCCGGTACGGCAGACGCCGCCTTCCCGGACACGCTGTTCATCGGCGACTCGCGCACCTATGGCTTCGTGTGCTATAATATCGACGTACCGGGCGCCACCTTCTTCTGCGCCGAAAGCCTCAACGTCTACACCGTGCTGAAAAACGCAGTGGACGTCCCCGGCGTCGGCAAGGTCACGCTGGAACAACTGCTGAAGCAAAAGCAGTTTAAGCAGGTGTATATCATGTTCGGTCTCAACGAGATCGGCTCGGATTACAACACCACCGTCGGTAAATATAAGCAGGTCATCGACCTGGTCGAAAAAACGCAGAACAACGCCAAGTTCATCATCCAGTCCGCACTGCACGTCACCAAGGCGACCAGCGACAAGAACCTGAATAGCGGCCGTGTGTTCAACAACACCCGTATCAACGCACTGAACGCCCTGCTCGTGAAGCTGGCGGATGAACAAACGGTGTTTTACGTCGATATCAACGCCAAATTTGACGACGCGAACGGCGGTCTCGATACCAAGTACGCCGCCGGCGACGGTATGCATGTCAAGGTCGGGACCTACGCCGTGTGGCGCGACTATCTGTACGCGAATCGCATCCTGTAACCTGGGGGAACGGTTGTGAAAAAGATCCTTCGCTATTCGTTTACGCTGCTGCTTCTCCTGTCCTGTCTGGTCGTGGTACCCTTCACCTTTTTCCGCGATCGGCTGGCAACGAAGGAGGAGTCCGCCGCCACCACAACCCTGCAGTTCGTCCCGTCGACGCGTCCGCGCCCGACGACCACGACCACGATCACGGCGGCAACAACGACCACAACGGTCACCGTGCCGGGCGGTGAGCCCGTCGACGGCACCTTTGATACGGTCGATCCGACAAACGCCGTCGAAACGACTACCACCACTCTGCCGACGACCACCCTCTCGCAAACGCAGGAGGCGCTGTTCGCGGATACGCTGTTCATCGGCGACTCGCGCACCTACGGCTTCTTGAGCTACAAGATCAAGGTACCCGGCGCCGTTTTCTTCTCCAACGAGGGTATGAGCTCGGCCGACGCGCTGAAGCGGTCGCTTGAGATCCCCGGCGTCGGCAAGGTCACGCTGGAGGAGCTGCTGCAGAAAAAAGCCTTCAAGCAGGTATACCTGATGTTCGGTCTCAACGAGATCAACAACAACCTGAACAACGATACCATCGCGGTCAGGTATCAGCAGATCATCGGGAAGATCGCGGAGCTGCAGCCGAATGCCAAGGTCATCGTGCAGTCTACGCTGCACGTCACCAAAGCCAAGAATACCGCCAACGTGAAATCCGGCAGCAAGATCACCAACGCCCGCATCAACGAATTAAACGCTCTGCTGATGCAGCTGGTGGATGAACCGTACGTCTACTATCTCGACATCAACGCGGCGTTTGACACCGAAGACGGTACGTTAAGCACCGACTACGCCGCCGGCGACGGCATGCACATCAAGGCGCGCGGCTACACCGCTTGGCGTGATTTCCTGTTTGAAAACCGCATTCTGTAAGAGGTGATCGTATGGCACACTGGATCTGGCACTTCGGGGATTATGAGCTGTATCATCATCTGCAGCTCAGCTGCCGCCGTGAAGAAAAGGGCAGCAGCTATGCCTGTATGTGGCCGGTGACCCGTCCTCATTTCAATGCACGCTTTTACACCGAATTCACCGCAACAAACGACACCGTCATCCGCGTGGTAAGCCGCTCCGGCGGCAAGATCTACGTGGCGGGTGGTGCGTTCGCTTTTAATACGGATATCCCCCTGCCAGCCGGGCAATACACCGTACAGGTCAACTGCTTTGACCGTGAGGCGTTCCCCGCCTTCTTCATCGACAGCGAATTTCTGAAAACCGGCGCCGACTGGGTATCGGACGCTTACTGTGCCGAGCGCACCTCCGTCGGCTTTGACGAGGCGTTCACCACTTCCGATGCCGACCCCACTGTGTTCCCGTTTTGCTACGAGACCGTACAACCGATTGCCACCGAGCACATCGGCGGCGGCGTGCTGTACGACTACGGCAGAGAGCTGTTCGGCCCCGTCACGCTGGAGGGACTCACTCCCGACAAGACAGTGTGCTTGACCTACGGCGAATCCCGTGAGGAGGCGCTGTGCTACGAGGACGCCATCATCCGTGAAACGCTGTGCGGCGAGAACGCCCCCACCCGTCCCGCACGTGCCTTCCGTTATCTGCACGTGGTGGGCGACGTCACCCCGACAGCGCAGTACGAATATCTGCCGCTGACCGATACAGCGTCGTTCTCCTGCGATGAGCCGCTGGCACAGCGCATCTGGGACACCTGCGCCTACACCTTCCACTTAAACTCCCGTGAAGCGTATTTCGACGGCATCAAGCGTGACCGCTGGGTATGGTCGGGCGATGCGTACCAATCGGTGTGGGTCAACCATTACCTCTACTTCGACCCCGCCATCGTGCGCCGCACCATTCTGTCGCTGCTCGGGCACGCCCCCTACCGCTCGCACATCAATATGATCAACGACTATTCCTGCTATCTCATCCATATGGTATGGGATCACTATATGGCGACCGCCGATGCGGCGTTCGTCCATCAGATCTGGGACGACCTCAAGGCGCTGTACACCTTCATCGTCTCACGGCTGGACGACAACGGCTACATCGTGGAGCAGCCGGGCGACTGGATCTTCATCGACTGGTCGGAGCATCTGGACAAGGGCGGTGCGATATCCGCCGAGCAGATCTTGCTGTGGCAAGCGCACCGTGTCATGGGTCGGCTCGCCGTGCTGTGCGGCGAAGCAGACGTGTACACCGCCCGTGCCGACCGTCTGCGGGAAAACGTGCTACGTGATTTTTGGGACGAAGCGTGCGGTGCGTTCATCGATTGCTACACCACCGGCCGCCGCAACGTCTCCCGCCAATCCAACGTCTTTGCCGTGCTGTACGATTTTGTGGACGACGCCACCGCCGCCCGCATCGGTAATACGGTGCTGCTAAACGACGTCGTCCCCGCCATCACCACGCCGTATTTCAAACTGTATGAGCTGATGGCGCTGTGCAAGCTCGGCGAGATCGAAACAGCGCAGGCGTTCATCCGCTCCTACTGGGGCGGTATGATCGAGCTGGGTGCCACCACCGTGTGGGAGCAGTTCGACCCGAACGAATCCGGCGCCGAGCATCTGGCGATGTACGAAGAGCCGTTTGGCCGTTCGTTGTGCCACGCCTGGGGCAGTGGTCCACTGCTGCTGTGGGGCAAATACGTCTGCGGCGTCGCCCCCACCGCACCGGCATACGCCACCTTTGACGTACGTCCTCAGCCCGGTATGTACCAGCACTTCCACGGTGTGGTGCCGATCTTTGGCGGCACCGTCACGGTATCCTACGATCACGGCACGATCACTGTCACCGCCTCCCGTGACGGCGGCACGCTGCACGTCGGCGACAGAAGCTATCCCCTCTCGGCGGGTGTTCCCGTCACCGTCCGATAACCTTCACCCCTCCTTTCCCTGCGGCATACGCTGTGGTAAAGGAGGGTTTCTTATGTTCACGATTCCACACCGCCTGCCTGATGCGGCGGCGGTGCTCAGCGGCAGTGCCGCTTATCCGTCCATCCGTGGCTTGGTGCGGCTTTACCAAACGCGAAACGGTGTTCTGGTGGTCGCTGAGGTGCGAGGTCTGCCCGCTCCTGCCGACCCCTGTCAAAGCCCTGTGTTCGGCTTCCACATCCACATCGGCGATCGCTGCAGCGGCAACGAGCAAGACCCCTTTGCCGACGCGCTGACGCACTACGATCCCGACGGTTGTCCTCATCCCCACCACGCAGGCGATCTTCCCCCTTTATTCGGCAATCGGGGAACGGCGTTCTCCGCAGTACTTACCGACCGTTTCACCGTGCGCGAGACACTGGGGCGCACCGTCATCATCCACTCCCAAGCGGATGATTTCACCACCCAACCTACCGGCAACGCAGGCACCAAGATAGCTTGCGGCGTCATTTTACCGATACGGCGTTGATTTTCAAGGAATCCCTTGCAAAACGACATTTCATACGCTATAATAGCCTCGAAAATGCCTGCAAGGAGGTCTTGTTATGCTTAAGGAGATCCTAAAAGAACGCGATCTGCTGCCGGTCGTCACGATGAACGACGGCACCCCTGCGACCCCTGAAACATGGGAGCAGCGCCGCACCGAAATGCGTGAGGCGCTGGAGATCTATTCCTATGGTCATACCCTGCCGAAGCCCACCCGCGTGTGGGGCGAGGTGGTTGCCAAAGAAGAGGTCGCCTATGCCAACAAAGCGACCCAGGAGAAACTCGCCATCTCGTTTGAGACCGAGCGTGGCGTGTTCACCTTCCCCTGCTGGCTATTCCGTCCGAAGAAGGTGGAAAAGCCGCGCGTTATCCTCAACATTCACTTCCGTTACGGTATGCCGACGGATATGCCCCCCATCCACCGCGTCCCGGTGGAGGACATCCTCGACAACGGCTACGCGCTGCTGTCGCTGGCGTACAGCGACGTGGTCAACGACCGACTGCACGGCGACTATTCCGATGGACTGGCGGCGTACTTCGGCGTGACGACGGACCGCGGCCCCGAGGAATGGGGCAAGATCGGCCTGTGGGCATACGCCTGCAGCCGCACGCTGGATTATCTGCTGACCCGCGACGATCTCGACGCCGAACACACCACCGTGGTGGGGCATTCCCGCCTCGGCAAGACCGCACTGTGGACGGGCGCGCAGGACGAGCGCTTCTGGTGCACCATCTCCAACAACTCCGGCTACGGCGGCGCCGCCACCTCCAAGCACGGCAACGGTGAGCGCGTGACCGACTTCCTGTATCACGGCAGCTGGGATTGGTACTGCGAAAACTTCAAGTTGTTTGCGGGTGATAAGGAGGATTTCAAGCCCTACGATCAGGCGTGGCTGCTCGCGCTCGTTGCACCGCGTTATCTGTGCGTCGGCTCGGCGATCGAGGATCACTGTGCCGACCCCGAAAGCGAATTTCTCACCACCCTGTGGGCATCGCAGGCGTGGGAACTGCTGGGTGAAACGGGTCTCGTCACCCCCGACCGTCTGCCCGTACCGGGCGATCAGCTCTTTGAGGGCAAGGTTGGCTACCATCTCCGCGCCGGCAGCCATTTCTTCGCCTGCGAGGACTGGCGAGCCTATCTCCGCTTCCTCAACTCCAAGAAGTGATCCTCAAATGCAAAGCACCGCCGCCCGTACGGGCGGCGGTGCTTCTTTTGTTTTTACTTACGCGGCCTTTTTCTTTTGCATCACCTTGATGCCCCACAGCACCGCAAACAGCAGCACGATGCAGATGGGCAGCACCACCCAGGCACTCTGGATGAAACCACACAGCAGGTAACCAACGAAGGATACCGCTGCGACCAGCAGCGCATACGGCAGCTGCGTCGACACGTGGTTGATATGATCGCACTGCGCACCGGCGGACGCCATGATCGTGGTGTCCGAAATGGGCGAGCAGTGGTCACCGCACACCGCACCCGCCATACACGCCGAAATAGCAATGGTGGTGATAACGCCATCCTGCGCGCTAAACACGCTGAGGACGATGGGAATGAGGATACCGAACGTACCCCACGAGGTGCCTGTCGCAAAGGACAATCCCACCGCGATCAGGAACACCACCGCCGGCAGGAACATCGCGAAGGAGCTCGCCGAGCCTTCTACCAGCTGCGAAATGAAGATCTTGGCTCCCAGACTGTCGGTCATCGCCTTCAGCGTCCAGGCGCAGGTCAGGATCATGATCGCCGGCACCATCAGACGGAAGCCCTCCGGCACGCAGTCCATACACTTGCGGAAGGACAGCACGCGGCGGCACAGGAAGAAGATGACGGTGAAGACGACCGCAAAGAACGAGCCGTACGCCAGACCGACCGACGCATCCGAGTTTGAAAACGCCGTCACAAAATCACGGTATCCTTCCTCGCCGACAGTAAAGAAGCCGCCGGAGTAGATCATCCCCGCCACGCAGGCGATAATGAGAAACACGATCGGTACGACGAGATCGCACACGCGACCACGCGGATTGGCTTCCATCTCCTCCACTGCTTCACGTACCTCCGCGGAGAACAGATCGCCGTTTTCTTTAGCGTTTTTTTCGTGCTTCTTCATCGGGCCGAAATCGATACCCGTCACCGCGAGAAAGATCAGCATAGCAATCGTGAGCAGCGCGTAGAAGTTGTACGGAATGGCACTGATAAACAGCGCGATACCACTGGTAGCACCCGTGCCCTCCACAAAACCGGACACCGCCGCCGCCCACGACGAGATCGGAGCGATGATGCAGATCGGTGCAGCGGTCGCGTCGATGAGATAGGCGAGTTTCGCACGCGAAATATTTTGCTTATCCGTCACGGGACGCATCACCGAACCAACGGTCAGGCAGTTGAAGTAATCATCCACAAAGATCAGCACACCAAGACACACCGTGGCGAGCTGCGCACCGACGCGCGACTTAATGTGCGAGGTCGCCCACCGTCCAAACGCAGCGGAGCCGCCGGCGTGGTTCATCAGCGCAACCATCGCACCCAGCATCACCAAAAAGAACAGGATACCGACGTTGTAGGAATCGGACAGACTGCCGATGAAGCCGTTACCGATAACGTGGTTGACGGTGCCCTCAAAGCTGAAATTAGCAAACAGCACGCCGCCCGCCACGATACCAATGAGCAACGAGGAATACACCTCTTTGGTGATGAGCGCCAGCACAATGGCGATCACGGGCGGCAGCAGCGACCAGATCGTCGCATACTGCGGCACGTCCTCTCGCACCTTGTTCAGCGCCGTGTCCAGATGCTTCTCAAACGCCGGGTCACCCTGCAGGTTGTCGGCGTAGTTGGACGTGTAGTCCATAGCGGAGCCGCCGTCGGAAAGATCGTATGCAGTCTCCCCTACGGTGAATGCGGTGTCGGCGGTCACAGCCGCCGGATCACCCGACGCGGACAGCCCCATCGTGGTCATCGCAAACACGACGACGCACAGCACCGCCGTCACGACAAAGCGTGACAGTCTTTTGTTTCGCTTCATTCGTTTTCCTCCCTCTATAAACAAAAATCGCGATCGCACGTAGACAGAGCGACCGCGTTACCGAGCGTCGGGCACGGCAATACCGCACGACGACACCTCTATACCACGTGATAGCGCTCCACAATTGTGACAGTCGTCCGCATATTCTGCGTACGCCCAGCAACATTCCAACAGGCAGTTGGCAACATTACTTCGGCGATCTCCCCTTTCACACGCCGCACCGCCTGTGCCGTTTCGCGTGCTACTGATGTCGACCGCGCCTCTATCAGCGATTTCTGTTAAATTATTTTTACCATACCATATAGGTCAAAATTTGTCAATAGTTTATTCGAAATATAACGATTTTTGGCAGAATATCCAATTATTCCATACCCTACACAAAAAAACCGCCGCCCGTGTGGGCGGCGGTTTTCTTGTATACGCTTATTTGTCGTACTTTTTGACGATGGCGTTCAGCTCGTCCATCTTATCCATGATATCCGCCGCCAGCTTGAACTGGGTATGGCAGCGGTCGAGGTTCTGCTCGGGATAGTGGATCTTGAAGTAGGTATCACCGTCGAGGTAGTCGGTCAGGAAGCGAATGCCGCACTCCAGCGTCATCAGATAGCCGCCGAAGGGCAACAGCTCCTTCTCCTTGGCGGTCAGGCTGTCGCCGCACGCCTCGAGATAGCCCTTGGTGTACTCCTCAAACAGGTTGACCTGGCAGAACACCTTGGACAGATCCTTCTCGTCCTCGGCACAGGGGTTGGTGCCGAAACGGATGCTGTCGCCGAAATCGTACAGCGACGAGCCGGGCATCACGGTGTCCAGATCGATGACCGCCATCGGCTTGCCGGTCTCATCGTCCAGCAGGACGTTGTTGAGCTTGGTGTCGTTGTGCGTCACACGCAGCGGCAGCTCACCCGACTCGAGAAGCGCAACCACCTTTTCGGTATCTGCTTTGCGAGCGCGGACAAACTCGATCTCCTGCTGCACCTCAGCGGCACGGCCTTTGGCATCGCGTGCCACCGCCGCCTCAAATGCAGCGTAGCGGGACGCGGTGTTGTGGAAGTTCGGGATAACCTCACACAGCGTCTCAGCAGGGAAGCTGGCGAGCTGCTTCTGGAAGCGACCGAACGCCACGGCGGAGTAGTAGAAGTGAACGGGATCCTCCACCGTCTGCAGCGACAGGGTGCGCTCCACGAACACATACATACGGTAATAATTGCCCTCGAATTCGAGGTAGGACTTGCCGTCCTTGGTGGGGATGATCTGCAGGCACTCACGGTCGGGATCTCCGCCGTTGGCCAGCACCTGCTCACGCAGCATATCCGTCACGCGCTGGATATTGTCCATCAGGCCCGCGACGTTAGGAAACACGTTATGGTTGATGCGTTGCAGAATGTAGCGCTTGTTCTGCGAGGTCACGCAGTAGGTGTCATTGATGTGACCGCAGCCGTACGGCTCTGCCGCCAACGGCTGCTCGTCCATCGCAAACAGATTGGCAATTTCTACGATCGTCATGGTGCGTTCCTCACATTTCCACAGGATACTGACCCTGCTCAGTCATGGCGGCGATCGCGTTGGAAACGTCCTCGCGGTCGGCAGCGTAGGTCATACCGTACCAACGGTCGGTCGTCTGCAGAACCGTAACCTCGGCAATACCCTCGGCAATCATATCGTTGACGACCAACGGCAGATAGCACTCGGACTTGAGCGGATTCTCCTTCGCCGTAGTGGCGAGGACCTTCTCAAAACGCTCCTCCAGCAGATCCAGCATATCGGCAGGGAACGCCCAAGCGTTCATCGACACGGTGCAATCCTCCGACAGCGGCTCATACGTCGCGCCGCCGTCCTCGGTAAACATCGGCTTGCCGTTGACGTACTCAATGCAGGTGCGCTCGTCGAGACCCAGCAGCTTGCCGTCCCCGCTGACCTTGCACACGCCACGCGCGACCGAGCCGTTTTCGGTCAGCGTATTTTTCAGGATATAGCCCGCCATAGCGAACTGCAGCTTGTCGCCCTTCGGGGGGTTCGCCAAAAATCCGCCCAGAATGCGGTAGCACTCGCTGCCGTAGAAATCGTCCGCGTTGATGACCACGAACGGCTCCTTGACAACGCCGCGGCACAGCATGATGGCGTGCGCGGTGCCCCACGGCTTTTTACGGCCTTCGGGAACGGTGTAGCCTTCCGGCAGTTTGTCCAGCTCCTGGAACACGTACTCCACGTCGATCTTCTCGGCAATGCGGTCACCGATCAGCTCGCGGAAATCCTTTTCGATCTCGTGCTTGATAACGAACACGATCTTGCCAAATCCGGCACGGATCGCGTCGAAAATGGAATAATCAATAATCATCTGGCCGGAGGGGCCCACGGGGGTGAGCTGCTTGAGCCCGCCGAAACGGCTGCCCATACCTGCAGCCATAATGACCAAAGTCGGTTTCATAAACACATCTTCCTTTCCAATTTGTACACTGATATCGTACCGCACCCCACTCCGTGCGACAATAGCCATTTTGTCACAAATGGTGTACTTTTTGTCATTGCCGCAACAAAGCATTGCAAAACCGAAATTTTGCTTATATAATAAAGGTGACAGTTAAATTATACAAGGGGGACTCAACTATGTCAATACTCATCACCGGCGGCTGCGGCTACATCGGCAGCCACACCTGCATCGAACTGCTGAAGTCCGGCCACGACATCGTGGTGCTGGACAATTACTACAACTCCTCTCCCGAGGCACTGCGCCGCGTGTTTGAGTTGTCCGGCAAGGAGTTTCCGTTTTATGAATGCGACATCCGTGACGCCGAGGGTCTGCGCGCCATCTTCCGTGCGCACGAGATCGACACCGTCATCCACTTTGCCGGTCTCAAGGCGGTGGGCGAATCGGTGCAAAAGCCGCTGGAATACTTCGATAACAACGTCAACGGCACGCTGGTGCTGTGCGACGTGATGCGCGAGTTCGGCTGCAAGCGTATGGTGTTCAGCTCGTCCGCCACGGTGTACGGCATGAGCAACCCCTCGCCGCTGAACGAGACGATGGAGGTCGGCGCGGTCACCAACCCCTACGGCCGCACCAAGTTTATGATCGAATGCATCCTGCAGGATCTCTGCGTGTCGGATCCCGACTGGTCGGTGGTGCTGTTGCGCTACTTCAACCCC
>JAGBFF010000094.1 GCA_017936615.1 Clostridia bacterium
ACTGCTGTTAGGCTCCAGCGTCACCTTTGACAAATTTCGCAGATAGGTGACTGGCTGGCTGTAGTCCTTGCTGAATTTGAGAGCCTTGCTGCCGTCAATACCGACGCCATCCTCCACCGAAACACCTTCGGCAGGCAGATGGGCAACGATTCCGGCAGCACCCTGCTCTAAATCGCCGTTAGGAAGCAGGTTCGTCGTTTCTGCCGAGGCGGGCAGAACGATGCCGGAAATCGCACAGGTGATCAGCAAAGTCATTGCCAATACACACGACAGCAATTTACGCATACCTAAATTCATAAAATCCTCTCCTTCCCTGTCATACGAAATGACAGTTATTATGATATAATCATAAAACAATTTGTGCAACTTGTCTATGCATGTTTCGTGCATAAATATGGATTTTTGTTGCAAAAAAGGAAGCGCCTTTCCAGGTGCTTCCTTTGTTAGTTATTTCTGCCACACGCGGACCCAGTCCACTTCCATCGGCCAATTTTTATGGCAACCGAGTACCAGGATCTGCTCCGTCGTCTCCATCACGTGATGGGCGCCGGGCCACGTGCACTCGGTCAAATTCGGATAGATCTCGTTCAACCGCTTCACCGGAGCGGGGTCGTCACGGTAGTAATATTCCGGAATGTCCGTCGCATTAAACCGTGCAGCGTGCATCAGCTTGCCGTCCATGTACCACGCAATGTAACCCGGCTCCCACAGTGCTGCATAGGTATGCCACTGGTCGTCGATGTAGTCGAACTGATCTTGATAGCCCGTGGCGATAACCGTACTGCTGGCAAACTGCCGCTGTTTGCGGATTTCCTTGCCTTCCTCGTCAAAAATGCGCTTGTGCTCATGCAACGTGCCGGTGTAAATGATGTCCTTGCCTGCACAGCCGCTGCGACCTTTTGTTTTGGGGTCGACCATTTCCAGAATATCCAGCTCACCACAGGTGACCCAATGCTCGCCCATCATATCACGCTTGTCCATACTCCAGAACGCCGGCCAGCCGTCATACTCGCCGACAGGCAGATCCACTCGAATCCGAGCTTCGGCGTAACCGTAGTGCATCAGGAAACCGGTACGACCCTTTTTGCTGTAAGTTACCAAACCGATTGCCGAGGCGCACTTTTCCGGTTTAAAATACAGCACCGAATCACGCATTTGGCACTCATCCGGTGTCAGCGTATCCATGGCATAAGGGCGATCGGCATAAAAACTGTAGCCCGGCTTGCCCTCGCCGCTGAAATCGATCGATTTTTCATTGTCAAAATCCTCGTTGAACACCAAGCTGGTCATACCGGCCGCCTTTGCCGCCTCGGGAATAATAATTTCCTTTTTCATCGCACGTAACCTCCTGTAACAACTGTTTCCTTGCCTTTATGATAACAAAATCGTCGGTGAAAAAGAAATGGAAAATCAGGTAGAAACCTGAAACAATCAGACATTTTCTCGCTAATCGATCAGCCGACAGACAACGCGATAATTTGTCGATACATGATCTGCAAAAAAGGCAACGGCCGGAGCTATTGCTCCGGCCGCTGCTGTTTGAAAGGGAAATCAGATGTTCTGTTTGCGTTTACGGCTGATCCACAGTGCTGCTGCACTGAGAACCGCTACCGCCGCCATAGCAGGCACCGCACGTGCACCCTCACCGGTATCCGGAGAGTCCGTACCGGGTTCGCCGCCGGGCGTGCCGCCCTCGGCGATGATCAGTGCGTCCGCAAGCAGTTTGTCGTAGGTCGGCTGACCGAGGCTTTCGAGATACGCGTTGATCTCCGCACGGCGCTCGTCGGACAGCTGCTTCCAGATCTCCTGACCGTTCAGGATATTCTGATAGTTCTCCTCGTTCGCCTCAACGATGGGATCGCCCCAATCGTCGGTGCAGTAGTTGTACCAGAAATCTTCGGCTTCCATATCGACGATCACGTCATCCGAGGGATCCTCCGGATCGGGCATCGACTTGCTGCCACCCTGCCAGATACGGACGTAATCCAGCTCCAGCGGATGATCGTGCGCACCGGCAATGTACAGCACCAGATCCTGGTAGTTCATGTACGAGAAGGCGCCGATGTCGTTGATAGCACCGGACTGGGTTCTGACGCTGCAGCTCGGCGTACCGTCCTCGCTGTAGGAGATGCGGAACACTTCGATGTGATCGATATAAGCAATCACGCCGTTGTAGGTCCACAACCAACCCATGGTATGCCACTCGCCGTCTCCCAAGCCGTTCTTGTAGGAGTTGCCGTTGACCTTCCAGTGATCTTCGTCACCGCGACCGGTAATCTGATCGTGGAGGGTAATGGTATAGTAACCATCCGGATACTTAGGCCATCTCTCCAGATCGCGGCCCCAATACTCGAGCCAGTCCATTTCGACCCACTGCTGGCAGCTCGGGCGATCCGGCATCTGCTCGGTCCACTTCTCCACAGGCAGCGACCAAATGGCAGGAATACCGCCGGAAGCACCGGGGAGATACTCGTGATAGTTCGGACGGACGATGCGCAGCTTCGTCTCCAGATAGCCGTAGTTGTAGCTCCAGCCAACACCGGAGAAGGGATCCAGCGTGCTCATCGTGACGTTAAAGTTGGGGTTCTGGTCGTGCAGCTTGATAACACCGTCGGTAATGGTGTAGCTATCCTGCTGCACCATGCCGGCAGCCCACGCACGGTTGACGTACCACTTGTAGCCGTCCTTGCCGGTGCCGTACATATCGATGCTGTCGTAAGCGTCAAACTCATCGTTGAAGGTCAGCTCGGTCATATCGAATTCAGCCGCTTCCTCCGGCGCAACAAAGATGTCGTTGCTGACGCGCAGGTTGACCTGATCGGTATTGTTGCTGTCGTTCAACTCCAGAATCGACAGGTTGGGGTTGGCGCGGGCGGAAATGACCCAATCGCCTTCCTCGGCTGCCCACGGCGCTTCGCTGATGACGATGATGGACTCCTGCGAACCCATCTGTGCGGGCAGTTTGTAATCGATGGTCTGGAAGGTCTCACCGTTTTTGCACATGTCGACCGTGACAACGGCATCCTTCGGAACCGGATCCGTACCGTTGTTGGTCAGCGTGACTGCGAAGGTCAGCTTGGTACCCGGGGTAACCTGATAACCGCCGCCGTCCCAGATGATGTCGCTGATGACGAAGTCGATCAACGAGGCCTTCACAGCCAGAATAACGTTATCCACATAGACCGTACCGTCCTTGGTAGCGATCGTCAGCGTGGTCTCGTCACTTTCGAGCGTTTCGGGCGTCGTAAATTCAAAGGCCATCTTCGTCCACAGGCTGCCCTTTTCGGTCTTGCCCTCCAGCAGAACCGTCTCGCCGTTCGTCAGCGTGATGTCTGCGTCACCCTTGGTGGTACGATAGTAGAGGAACAGCTGATACGGCGTATCCGCTTCCAAACCGGTAAAGGTCTGCTTCACAGAGGAGCCGCCAACCAGCGCTGCCGCATTGGTCTCCAGACGGCCTTCACCGGCGACGATCGCGGCACCGTCCGCCGTCGTCCAAGAGGTGTTGTTCTCAATATCGAAGGTGCCGTTGTCGATCAACAGCTCGTTACCACTGACCGTAACCTCGCACGTCGCGCTGAGGCCGTTCTTGGAAGCGGTGATCGTCGCCTTACCCTTGCTGACACCGGTAACGACACCGTATTCAACGATCGCCACGTTGGGATCGCTGGTCGTCCAGACCATATCGTTCAGATCGGCCTCGACCGGGAAAGCGTGAACCGACAACGCACCGGTACGACCGGGAATCAGCGTCAACGTGTTGAGATTCATTGTCAAGCTGGTCGCGTCCACACCCGACGAGTATTTCTTCAGCGTCACGTTGTCCACGATCAGCGGTTCCGAACCGGTCTTTTCACACACCAGCGAGAGATCCCAACCGGTATTGATTTTCAGATCGGTCGGCGTGGTAAAGATCTTGGTAAGCGTCTTCCACTCACCGGAACCGTACTTGCAAGCACTGTTACTCAGGGTCATACCCATCGAGCCCGTCCAGAAGCGCACGCTGGAGTCCTCCGAAGGCGAATAGTAGTCAATGGAGAACTGATAGGTGGTAGCCGGCTGCAGCAGACCCACGAAGGAGCCCTTGTAGTAATAGGAGGACCAGCCGCCGTTCGCCGGATCGTGCGTCAGCTCGAAGCCGTAACCGCCGTTTTTACCGATTCCGGGCTTGACATTGGGCTTGTTATCCCAGTTAACAGCGCCCTGCTCGAAGTCGCCGTTCTTGATCAGGTTACCGTATTCGGTGATAACGACCTTGGCGGTCGCGGTCTTGCCCTTGTCGTTGGTGACCGTGATGGTGGCTTCACCGGAAGCGGCAAGCGCCGTAACCTTACCGGTCGCATCCACCGACACGATGGTCGGATCGCTGCTCGTCCAGGTCAGCACACCCGTGCTGGCGCCGATCGGTGTGGTGGAAACCGCAACCGAAGCGCTGTCGAAGGGCAGAAGCTCCAGCGTCTCGGGCGAGATCGCAATGGAATCCGCGTGGACGACCTTGCCGACCTCAACGAGCTTGAAGTTGTCAAAGTACGTCGTACCGGCGCCGACACCCTTGTCATAATACTGAACCTGACGGACCTGCCATTCCCAACCGGTGTTGGCATCCGTCATCACCGACGGAGTGACGATCGTATAGGTCTTGGTCGTCCAATCAACATCACCGCTTGCCAGCGCCGTGTTCTTGAACTCGGAACCGTTGGGCAGCTTGCCGGGAACTTTGTTGAACACGATCTGGCCAAAGCCCATACCCTCGTGCTTGTAATCAAAGCTGAACTCATAGATCGTATCCGGCTTCATCGCCGCAATCGTCTCGTTCAGATAGTACACACCGGGCGTCTGATGCGCCGTGGTGGTTTCCGTGATGTTCGTGCTCAGCTTGATACCGGAGGTGCCGTCCTTGCCGACACCGGCTTGGATGCGATCCTTCTGAGCCTGATCACGGCCCCAAGCATCCTTGCCGTTCTCAAAGTTACCGTTGATGATGATGTTGCCATCGTCCTTGATAACCGTGATCGCACAGGTTGCCTTCAGCTCACCGAAGGTAGCCGTAATGGTCGCCGTACCCTCGGCAACCGCCGTCACCTTACCGTCAACGACAGTAGCAACGTCGGCATTGCTGGTGGACCATTCGACCACCGGCTGCTCGGCGTTTTCCGGCTCAGCCGTGACCGTCAGATTCGTGGTCTGGCCGATCTCCAGCGTAGCCGCATTCTTATCGAACTTGATCTCGGTCGCTTCCACAACGATCTTTTCGATCAGCTTGAAGTTGTCAAAGTACACCGCACCGGTACCGTAGTTCGCCGCATTGGCGTAATGCACGTGACGCGGCATCCATTCCCAACCGAGTTTGTCGTCAGTCAGGTTGGCTTCTGCGCCGGTGGTGAACTCGATCGTTACGGTGGTCCACTCAGTTGCCGTCAGATTGGCGGAGTTCTCCCAGCCGGTCCAGTCGGCGGGTTTGTTGACCACGTTAATCTGACCAAAGCCCTTGCCCTCGTGCTTGTAATCAAAGGTGAAGATATACTTCGTGTTCGGCTTCAACTTGCCGACAAAGCTCTCTTTGTAGTACGGACCGGGATATTTCGCAACCTGACCCTCCAGAACCTCGGTTGCGATCTTAATACCCCACGTGCCGTCCTTACCAACACCGCTTTGCACGTAAGTGCTGTCACCCCAAGCAATCGAAGCACCCTGCTCAAAGTTACCGTTGACCAGCAGATTGCCGTCGTTGACAGGCTCGCTGACCGTCACGGTGCAGGTTGCCGACAGCTTGCCGGCAGTAGCGGTAATGGTGGCCGTACCGGCCTTAACGGCGGTGACCTTACCGGTTGCATCAACCGTTGCCACGGTCTCGTCAGAAGAGGTCCAAGTAATGGTGGGCATCTCAGCATCACCGGGCGTTACGGCCACAGTGAGGCTCAAGCCGCCGCCAACCACGACGTTGGCCGTCGTCTTGTCCAGAACGATGCCGGTCGGCTCAGCCGTCTTCGGCTTCTCAATCAGTTCAAAGTTATCGAACTGTGCCGAGGCAGTGCCCCAGTTTGCGGCGTTGGAGTAGTGCACCAGGCGAACCTGCCACTCCCAGCCTTCCTTTAC
>JAGBFF010000095.1 GCA_017936615.1 Clostridia bacterium
CAACTAACCCTTAGGAGGGGTTTATTATATCCATTTAACTAAGGGGGCGAATCGTATCTGTCCTCCTATTATATAGCACCGCCGAAGGGTTGTCAATCGCGGCGGCAAATACTTCCTGTGTCTTTTTTCGACAAAAGGTTGTTTTTTTCATCACAAGCGTGTATACTGGGTGCATGGTATTTTTTTAGGAAATGGGGAATCCTTGCATGAAACGCTTGGTATGCACTGCTCTCGTTGCGTTGCTGCTGGTTACTTCGCTCGGCGGCTGCGCCGCAGAGACGAAGGACACCGCGGCTACCACGAAGCCGTCAACGACTACGACTACGACGCCTACCACAACGCCGACTACGACGCCGACCGTGCCGAACGACGAACCGAAGGAACAGAACTACAATCCGCTGACCGGTCTGAACGATCTGGAGGGCGAGAAAAACCGCCCCGTCGCTATCATGGTTCCCAACGACAGCGCCGTGATCGGCTATCAGATGGGTCTTGACAAGGCTGACTTCTATATGGAGTGCGAGACCGAGGGTGCGATCCCGCGTATTATGGCAGTGTTCGCAAACGCCGACCGTATCCCCGATACCTTCGGTCCGATCCGCAGCGGCCGCTCGCCCTTCGTTCACACTGCCAACGCCTTTGGTTTCCTATATGTGTTTTCCGGTGCGACCACGCACGTGGACAAGTATATGGCGAGTTTGAAGGGCTTTGATTTTATGGAGGCCGGCAAGTACGGCTCCCCCACCTTCTGGCGCGACTCCTACCTCGGCTCGCAGATCAACAAGTGGCAGAACCTCGTGACCGGCGGTGCCAAGCTGTCCGCGAAGATCGAGGAGCGCGGCTTCGCCACCACGAAGGTCAAAGAGCTCCCCTTCGTGTTCGGTGAGAAAAGCGGTTCCATCACCGCCAACACGGTTAAGCTGAAGACCACCCCGGGTCACACCGCCTCCTTCGTGTACGATGAGAACACGGGGGTTTACAAGAAAAATATCGTCCGCAGCTCCGGCACTAAGCCACACGTGACGCTGGCGGGCGATCAGATCACCGCTTCTAACGTATTGGTGTTGTACGCGGAAAAATACGTGGAATTCAAAAATGAAAAGTACACGTGGGTCAATTTCCGCACCGGTACCGGCTCCGGCTACATCGTGTCCGGCGGTACGGCGCGTGAGATCAAGTTCAATCGTACCGCGACCGATATTACCTTCACCGAAGCGGACGGTAAGACGCCGCTTACCTTTGCCGAGGGTACGACGTACATGGTTCTCGCCGACAAGGACTTGAGTGACGATATCTCGTTTTCCTGAGTAAAATAGAAATCGCCCCGTCGCTTAAACGACGGGGCGATTTTTACGTCAGGACATCGGTTTTGAACGGCGTTTAAGCGGTTCAATACTGCCGTCGGGGTTTTTCAGTGAGACGTTATCCAGTGTGCCCACAAGATCGGCGCGGATCTCGGCGATATAGGCGGCGCGCAGCGCCTGCCGCTCCTCCTGCTCCGCAGGGGTTAATTCGCGCTCCCGCGAAATACGCGTCAATTCGCTGATGCGCGCTAATTCTTTCTTATCCATACGGTTCCTCCTTATCCCAGCGGTTCTTTGGCGATCTTGGCGGAAGCACGAGGATACGCGGGCGGCGTGTGCTGTGCCTTGCGGAATACAAAAATACGGCGCTCCTGCTGTTCCAATCCCTCACGCGGCTGTGCAGGCAACAACAGCTTGCGGACCTCGGCGGTCTCGCCGCCCAAGCGGGACAGCGCTTTACCTGCGGCGCGATGCTCGCCGTCACTGTCGGGCCCTTTAAGCGCCAAAAACCGTCCACCGCATTTGACAAACGGCAAACAGTATTCGAGCAGCACCGGCAACGCTGCGACCGCACGGGCGGTAGCAACGTCAAACTGCTCGCGCAGCTCGGGCTTTCTGCCACCCTCCTCGGCACGGGCGTGGACACGCTGCACGGGGATCTCCAGCTCCTTACAGACCGCTTCCAGAAACACCAACCGCTTATTTAAGCTGTCAAGGAGTGTTAACTGTATATCAGGACGCACGATAGCGAGCGGGATGCCGGGAAAACCGGCACCCGTACCCACGTCGATCAGCGAAATCCCTTGCTTTTCGGGCAGCAGCGGCACGGCGGCAAGACTATCGGCAAAGTGTTTGACGGTAATACCGATAGGATCGGTGATGGCAGTAAGGTTCATTTTCTGATTCCATTCCACCAGCAGCTCGGCGTACCGATCCAATCTTTCACACGCGGCAGCATCCACCGAGACGCCGTACTCCGCGGTCAGTTCGCGCAACAGTGCTTTGTCGATCATACCTGCCCCTCCCCTCTGCCTGTCAACCAAACGATAAGAACCGAAACGTCCGCAGGGCTGACGCCGCTGATACGCGACGCCTGCCCAATGCTGCGCGGGCGGATCTTTTGTAACTTTTCCTGCGCCTCCAGGCGCAGACCCGTGATAGCAGTATAGTCAATATCCTGCGGCAGCAGACGATTTTCCAGCCGCCGCATCTCGTCGATGTCCGCCTGCTGACGGCGGACGTAGCCTTCATATTTTACCTCGACCTCGACCTGCTCGCGCACGAGCGGATCCAGCTCGGCTACATCCGCGCCCAGAGCGGCCAGCGTCTCGTAGGTCACCTGCGGTCGGCGGAGAAGATCCTCCAATCGGATACCCGTGACGATCGGGGTGGTTCCGGCGGCGGTGAGAGTCGCATTCAGATGCTCAGACGGCGGCAAAATCGTATTGTGAAGTCGCGTGCGTTCTGCCGCTTTTTGTTCCTGACGGCAGCAAAACCGTGCCCATCGACCGTCATCCACCAAGCCAACCTCACGGCCAATAGGTGTCAAGCGTTCATCAGCGTTATCCTGCCGCAGTACCAAACGGTACTCCGAGCGTGAGGTCATCATACGGTAGGGGTCGGAGCAGCCCTTGGTTACCAGATCGTCGATCAACGTGCCGATATAGCCGGAGGCACGATCCAAAACCAGCGGCTCCTTGTTCTGCACGCGACGGGCGGCGTTGATGCCCGCCACCAAACCCTGTGCAGCGGCTTCCTCATACCCCGAGCTGCCGTTGAACTGCCCCGCACCGTACACACCGGGCAACGTCTTGCAGGCAAGGCTTGCATCCAGCTCGGTGGGGTCACAGCAATCGTATTCAATGGCGTACGCCGGACGCATCACGCTGACATGCTCAAGACCGGGAATGGTGTGCAAAAATTGCAGCTGTACGTCCACCGGCAGCGAGGAGGAAAGCCCTTGCAGGTACATTTCGTCGGTGTGCAGACCACACGGCTCGATAAACACCTGGTGGCGTTCCTTTTCCGCAAACCGCACGATCTTATCCTCAATGCTGGGACAATACCGCGGACCGACACCGTGGATCTTTCCACCGTACAAAGGGGAACGGTGGAGATTGTCGAGGATCACGCGCTTGGTCTCTGCGGTGGTCCAGGTAATGTGGCAATCCACCTGATTTTCCAAAATGCCGCCTGTCTCAAATGAAAACGGTACTACCGGCTCATCCCCAGGTTGGGGTTCGGTTTTGGAAAAATCAATGCTTGACCGCAACACACGCGCGGGGGTGCCTGTCTTAAAACGGCGCAGCGTCATGCCTAATTTTACGAGCGACTTGGTAAGCTGCGAAGCCGGAAACAGACCGTCGGGACCGCCATCGTACGAGACGTCACCGATGAAGATACGACCCTGCAGATACGTGCCTGTCGCCAGCACCACCGTGTCGGCGAGGTATTGTTCCTCCAGTTGTGTGGTGAGCAACCAACGTCCCTCCTGCGGCTCTATGGATACGATCTCCGCCTGACGAACGTCCAGCCCCGTTTGTGTCTCCAAACAATGCTTCATATACGCGCCGTAGGCGCGGCGGTCGATCTGCGCGCGCAGGGAGTGCACCGCCGGACCTTTACCGCGGTTGAGCATCCGCGATTGCAGGAAGGTGGCATCCGCCGCCTTGCCCATTTCGCCGCCGAGCGCGTCGATCTCACGTACCAGATGACCTTTCGCCGTGCCACCGATCGAGGGATTGCAGGGCATATTTCCCACCGCGTCAAGGTTAATGGTGAATATAACAGAAGAGCACCCCAGCCTCGCTGCCGCCAAGGCGGCCTCGATGCCCGCGTGTCCTGCGCCGATCACGGCGACCTGATACTCACCTGCGAGAAATTTCATAACCAAATTCGTTCCTTTTTATGGGATATACGCCTATTATACAGCGACTTTGCGCCCGTCGCAACCGTTTTTTGAAAAAGCATATTTTCCACATTTTCTACTGTTGAAATGTGGAAAGTTTGGTGGAAAAGTCGGAAAACTCTTGCTGTTAAGCCGTTTTTTATCCCGATTGATTCACAGTTTCCACGAACTTTTTCACAATCTGGCTAATTTTTGTCACAATTTGTGGGGTGTTGCAGAGAAAGAAAAATCGTGGTATAATACCCTCATTCCACCGGAAGGAGGCAGTGCCGTGAAGTTGACGGATATTTCGGTCATCCGCGATGTGATGACGCGTCACGGGTTTTCGTTTTCTAAAGCGCTCGGACAAAATTTTCTTATCAACCCCTCGGTCTGCCCCCGTATGGCCGAGGCGTGTCACCCCGGTCTGCCGGACGGCTCGTTTGCGGTGTTGGAGATCGGACCCGGTGTCGGTGTGCTGACGCGCGAGCTGTCTCGCGTGGCGGCAAAGGTCATCAGTGTTGAGCTGGATCAGCGACTGCTCCCCGTACTCGAGGAAACGCTCGCCGACTGTGATAATGTGACGATCGTGCCGGGGGATATTTTGAAACTTGATGTGGCGGCACTGCTTGCCAAGCACGCCGCCGATTTGCCGGTGGTGGTGTGTGCCAATCTTCCGTACTACATTACCTCCCCCATTTTGATGGGTCTGCTGGAAAGCCGTTTACCGCTCCACTGTATCACGGTTTTGGTACAAAAAGAAGCGGCTCAGCGCCTGTGTGCCGCACCCGGCACACGCGAGTGCGGTGCTGTCACGCTGGCGGTACAGTATTATGCCGGTGCAGAGATCCTGTTTCAGGTGTCGCGCGGCAGCTTTATGCCGGCGCCGAAGGTAGACAGCAGCGTCATCCGCTTGCCGTTGCGCGGCGAGCCGCCGTGTGAGGTAAACAATGAGGCGTTACTGTTCCGCCTGATCCGCGCGGCGTTTGGTCAGCGGCGAAAAACCTTATCAAATTCGCTGGTCTCCGCAGGCTTTGACAAAGCGACGCTGCTTACGGCGCTGGAAGTCGCGGGGCTCTCCCCCACCGCCCGTGCCGAGGAGCTGACCTTGGAACAATTTGCAGTACTCGCCGCGGCACTGGATACATAGCAATCAAAAAAAGAAACCGCCGAAGTCCGAAAATAGGGACTTCGGCGGTTGGTTTTTACAGGTCGATACGGCCGTAGAGGGTCGCGGACTTTTCTGTTTCGGACTGGGTGCGCTCCGGTGGAGCATAATCCTCGGCAATGTTGACGGGATTGGTGCGAGACACAAACTTGCGCACCTCGCGCACCGGACGCTCGGGCATCGCATCGGAACGGCGCTCACCGCGGTTCGGGCGGCCGCCGTCGCGACGCTCACCACGCTGACGCTGCGAACGGTTGGAACGGTTTTTCACCGGGTTATCGTCAGACGGCGCGATGACCACGTGGCGGTTCGGATCGCTGCCAACGCTGTACGAGGTGGCACCCTCGACCTTCTGCACCGCCGTATGAATGATACGCCGCTCGTAAGGATTCATTGGCTCAAGCGAAGTGCTCTTGCCGCCTTTTGCCGCTTGGATCGCGGCCTTGCGCGCCAGACCGGAGAGCGTCTTTTCACGCTTTTCGCGGTAGTTACCAATGTTGATGGAGATGCGCTGATACGCACCGCCGGCGCGGTTAGCAACCAAGCTGGTGAGATACTGCAGAGCATCCAGTGTGTCACCGCGGCGACCGATGATGAAGCCGAGATCCTCACCTTCCAGTGACAGGGTGCAATGACCGTCCTCCTCTTTTGCGGTAACGGTCACCTCGGGAACACCCATTTTGGCAAGCACGTCTTCCAAAAACGCTACAGCAGCGGCTGCCGCATCCTTTTCGCGGACGGTGACGCGGATCTTTGCGGGCGTTCCGCCGAACAGACCAAAGGTCTTTTTCTGCGGCTCCTGCAGCACCTCGACGATCAGCTCGTCAGCGGCAACCTGCAATTCTTCGGCGGCAAGCTCCACGGCCTTTTCGACCGATTCCGCCTCTTTAATAAGTTCTTTCTGCACGATACTTTATCCTTTCTCGACGGATCATTCTTCCGTTTTGTCAGCTTCTTCAACCGCGGGCTGCTCTGAGACTGTCTCTTCCATCACAGCCGTCTCCTCGGCGACTACTTGCTCCTCGGCTTTCGGCGTCGGCTTCGCGGGCTTTTTCTTTTGACCGCCTTTACCTTCTTCTTTGATCTGCTGGGCCAGCTCGCGCTGCTCACGGGCGCGTGCCTCGGCAAGACGCTTTTTGTCTTCCTGCTTCTTGCGGCGGCGCTCCTCGTACTCGATCTCCGCCTGTGCGCGGATCTTTCCGGGGTTATAGATCTGGTTCAGCACAAAGGTCTGCAACAGTGCGATCAGGTTGGAACAGATCCAGTACAGACCGACAGCACCCGGCACCGAGAAGGCAATGAACAGCGACGTTGCGGGCAAAAATACCAGCATCATCACGTTGGAGCAGCCTTGGCCCTGCTGCGCCTGACCCTTGGTCATCTGCTTCTGATAGTGCATCGACAACAGACTGGACAGCAGCGCGGTGATACCCGAAATCAGCGGAATCAGCCACAACACGCTGATTCCCTTGCTGTTCGGCTGTTCGAGCAAATCCATACCGAACAGGGAGAAATCCATTTCCTGCATTTCGGTAATATATTCGGTCGCCTGTGCTTTGGTATATTTGGCTTTATCACCGCTTTTAATATTGGTGATAGCTGTTGTAACCTCATCCGTATATTCGTTGTTATCAATGTGCTGCAGAATACGCATTTCGCGATAGTAGCTACCCTGTTTGACGTCGGATTCGGCTAACACACCCACCTTATTCAGTGTGGTTGCTGTGGTGTCGATCACATCAGCCGGCACCGATGTCAGGTGCGTCACCGGCGAATAGATCGCTGAGATGATACCAAACAGAACGATCATCTGCACGATCATCGGCAAGCAGCCACCGGTCATGCTGACGCCGTGCTTTTCGTACAGCGCCATCTGCTTTTCCTGCAGTTTTTTGGGGTCTTTGGCGTATTTTTTCTGCAAACGCTCCAGACGGGGCGCCAACCGTGCGCGATCCGCCTGATTCTTTTGTGTCTTGAGCGACAGCGGGAACATTAGCAAACGCACCACAAAGGTGAACAAAAAGATTGCAAGAAAATAATTTCCCACCAAATCAAAGACCAAACCCAGCACATAGCCGAGAGGTTTTCCCAAGAAATCTAAAAATCCCATAATGCCTCCTAAATAGGTTTATTTTTTCCCCGTTCCTTTTTTTCGGGAACGGGATCATACCCATGCCCACCCCAAGGGTTGCATCGGCAGATGCGTTTAATTGCCAACCAAGAACCCTTGCAAGCTCCGAACCGCTCTATTGCCTGGATCGCATAGGAGGAGCACGTGGGAACGAACCGGCAGGTAGGCGGAAAATGCGGAGAGATGTATTTTTGGTAACCGCGGATCAACCAAATGAACACGCGTTTCATGGCAGCAACCCCGCTTTTTTAAGCTGCTGCTGCATTACCGCATACAGTGCGGTGCTGGTGGTGCCGACAGTAGCGGCGCGCGCGACAAAAACCAGATCCCACCCGCCCTTTAGCTGCGGATGTATCCGGCGATACGCTTCCCGTATGATACGGCGGCAGCGATTACGCTGCACTGCCTTGCCAACTTTTTTTCCCGTGGTGATACCGAGACGCGGCTTTCCCTCCCGGGTCTTGCGGACATACAGGATCAGCAACGGATGTACAAAGACCTTGCCGTGATAATACGCGGTACGAAAATCCTTGTTCAGCTTCAGTGTGCACAACGTTGTCATACGCAATTCTCCCGACTATAAAAAAGAGCCACACGAGGTGGCCCTTTTTAATAGGTGAGACGTTTTCTACCTTTCGCTCTGCGGCGAGCCAGCACCTTACGGCCATTGGCAGTTGCCATTCTCTTGCGGAAGCCGTGTTCCATTTTACGATGTCTCTTTTTGGGCTGATATGTACGAAGCATGGTTTTACCCCCTTTCGCCTCTTGCGAGACTTTATTATATAACAGACTGACCATAAAAGTCAACAGGAATTTGCGCTTTTTTATTTTCCGCCGCAACGCACAGTGATTCTGCCCCGTCTTTTTGATTCTAATGGGGTATTTCCCGTGTTTTTTCACCACGCGAGTCTTTTTTCACAAAAACAAAAAAAGTTGTGAAAAACACGTAAAAAATGATTGTATTTACATTTAATATATGATATAATACATTAAGTATTTTATATCCTCTATTATATATAGGACGTGTTTTGATTTTCAAAGGAGTTTGAAGCATATGGAAAGCATTAAAGAAGCCTGGTCCGGCATTCTGGATTATTTGCATCGCCAGGACGATATCAGCGAAGTCGCTTATAATATGTGGATCAAGTGCATCGAACCGTGTACCATTGAGGGCAGCTCGGTCGTTGTGCTGGTACATACCGATTTTCAGCGCGGCATCATTCTCAGCCAGTATGCGGACAAGATCAAAAACGCGTTTCAGCAGGTGCTTGGTATCCCGTTTGATTTGAAAGTTGTGTCGGAGGAAAGTAAAAATACCCCGGAACCGGTAGAAATGCCGAAGGCAGAAAATATTTTCGGTCAGCGGCCGTCGGATTACGAATATTCCTTTGAAAATTTTGTTGTCGGTTCGTCGAATAAATTTGCCCACGCTGCGTCGCAGGCGGTCCCACTTAAGCCCGCCGGCTCGTACAACCCGCTGTTTATCTACGGCGGCTCCGGACTCGGAAAAACACACCTGTTGTTCGCTATCTGCAATGAAATCCGCAAAAAAGCACCGGATACCCGCATTTTATACACCAAGGGCGAGTTTATGACCAACGAGCTGATCGAAGCCTTGCGTAACAGCGAAACGCCCGAATTCCGTGCTAAATACCGTCAGGTAGATATTCTGCTGATCGACGATATTCAGTTCATTGCCGGTAAGCTCAGCGTGCAGGAGGAATTTTTTCATACGTTTGACGCTCTTCATCAGGCTAATAAGCAGATCGTGCTGACCTCTGACCGTCCGCCGCGTGAGATCGCCACGTTGGAGGAGCGGCTCCGTACCCGTTTTGAAATGGGCTTGCTCGCGGATATTCAGCCGCCGGATCTGGAAACGCGTATTGCGATCATCAAGCGCAAAGCGCAGCTGCTGGATATTGATCTTAACGACGATGTCTGCGAATACATTGCTACCCAGCTCAAGAGCAACGTGCGGCAGCTGGAGGGCGCCGTTCGCCGTATGCAGGCACAGTGCATGCTGGAGGGGGACCATCCGTCGATCTTGACCGCACAGGCGGCGATCCGCGATATTAAAAACGACAATCAGCCGGTGCCGATCACGGTCGAGCGTATCATCAACGAGGTTGCACGTACCATGTCGGTCTCGCCTGAGGATATCCGCTCCAATAAACGCTCTGCGACCATCTCGTCGGCGCGTCAGGTGGCAGAATACGTCGTTCGCAACATTACCAACCTACCGATGAAAAACATCGGTGAAGAATTCGGCGGACGCGATCATACCAGTGTGGTCTACGCCATTCAAAAGGTAGAAGAAACGATGGCTGCCAATCCGAGCTTTAAAGGGCTCGTCAACGACATTATTAAAAACATTTCCGACTCCTGATGGGGAAAACTTGGTGGATTGCCGGTGAAATCGCAGTGAAACCGTGTGAATAAAATAACGCCGGTTTTCACAAGTCTTTCACATTCCACTCACCGCTTTTCACCGTGTGTGAACAGAAAATTTTTATTCCACCGTTCTCCAAAATTTCTCCTTGTGGATTTCACAGGGTGGGAAAGACGAAAATCCGCTTCGCTGTAAGCGGTGGCACGGTTTTCCACATATTCACAGCCCCTACTAATACTACTAAAAATATATATGTTTTTATTTTAAAAAACACGGTTATGAATTTTTTCATACGTGGTTCGTGAAAGGATGGGTTTTATGCGTATCTACTGTGATCGTCAGGCACTGGCGGAGGCTGTTAATAACGTGCAGCGTGCCGTCGCATCCAAATCGGCTCTCCCGGCACTGGAGGGTATTCTTCTGCGCTCTTCGGCATCGTCTCTGTTTTTGGCAGGCTACGATATGGAGCTTGGTATCACCACCACTATTGAAGCACAGGTGGACGAGCCCGGTGAGATCGTGCTGACCGCTAAACTGTTTTCGGAAATTCTGCGCCGCCTGCCTGCTGATGAAGTGTTGATTGAAAGCAATGATAAAAACAACACCATCATTCGCTGCGGCAATTCGGAATTTACCATTATGGGCTTCTCTTCGGTGGATTATCCTGAATTGCCCACTATTAACAACGGCGCGGCTATGACGATGCAGCAGAATATGCTCAAGAGCATGATCCGTCAAACGCTGTTTGCGGTGGCACAGACCGATACCCGCCCGGTGCATACCGGCGTGCAGTTTGAAATCAAGGATCAGGTGCTGCGTCTGGTGGCTGTGGACGGTTCGCGTCTGGCAATGCGCTCCGAGCCGATCAAGAGCAACGAGGATCTGCAGTTCGTCGTACCGGGTAAGACCCTGAATGAGGTGCTGAAGCTCCTGGGGGATGAGGAAGAGCCGCTGTACGTCACCGTCGGTGCTCGCCATATCATTATGGAGATCGGTGGTTATTCGGTGTTTTCCCGTCTGCTGGACGGTGAATTTTTGCCATACCGTAAGGCAATCCCGATCAATGCGAGCACCAAGATCCGCGTGAACACCCGTGCGATGATCGACGCGGTAGACCGTGCGTCATTGGTTATCAACGATCGCCTGAAGTCTCCGCTTATCTGCCGCTTCAAGGATGATCGCATTTCATTGTCTTGTATCACCGCGCTCGGTAGCGCTAACGATACGGTGGAAGCCAAAATCGACGGCCGTCAGGAGGAAATGGGCTTCAATAGCCGGTTTTTGCTGGATGCGCTGCGTAATACCGAAAGCGATGAGATCGTGATCGAACTAAGCGGTACCCAGTCGCCGATGAAGATTCTGCCGGCTGAGGGCGAAAGCTTCCTGTTCCTTGTTCTGCCGGTGCGGCTCAAGCGCGTATGAGACAGGTAATACATACCGAATTCATCCGATTGGACACCTTGATGAAGCTGGCAAGTCTGACGCCGACCGGCGGACAGGCAAAAGAAAAGATCCAAGCCGGTCAGGTGCTTGTCAACGGGGAGTGCTGCACGCAGCGCGGTAAAAAATTGCGTCCCGGTGATCGCGTGACACTGGGGGACGAAACCGTTGAGATCGTCGGAGAATAGGAAGGAACCACGCGATGCAAGTGACCCGATTGACCTTTGAGGACTATCGCAATTTAGAGACCGGTCAGTGGGAGCCGTACGGCGGTGTTAACGTCATTGTCGGCGAAAACGCGCAGGGAAAAACCAACTTATTGGAGGCCTTGTGGCTGTTTACCGGGGGTAAGAGCTTTCGAGGCGCTAAGGACAGCGAATTGGTTGGTTTTAGTGCCGAGCAGTGCCGCTTGACGATGGATTTTATCGCCGCCGAGCGTGAGCAGCAGGCAGAGATCACTGTGAAAGCGCGGCGCAGCGCTACGTTAAACGGTGTTTCACTGTCTTCTGCATCCAAGCTGGCCGGGACGTTTTGCGGTGTGGTTTTTTCACCGGCGCATTTATCACTGATCAAGGGCGGACCGCAGGAGCGGCGGCGACTCATTGACGCGGCATATTGTCAGCTTCGTCCGTCATACGTCAGTGTGCTGACTGAATATGCGCGCGTGCTGACCCAGCGCAATGCCTTGTGCAAGGCGAAAACCGGTGGTGACGCCGTGGAAGAGCTGCTGGAACTGTGGGACCGCCAGTTGGCGCAAAGCGGATGTCGTTTGATTCACGCCAGGCAGCGGTATATCCAAAAAATGGCACCCGTCGCCCGTGAGATCTATCAAGGCTTATCCGGCGGCAAGGAATCGTTTGATATCCGTTACGTTTCCACTGTCGAGCATACGGAGGAGAAAACTGCCGCGGAAATTGCCGCCGAGTTGTTTGATTTTCTGCAAAAGCATCACCGCGAGGATCTTGCCGCGGGATTTACCACTGTCGGCCCGCATCGGGACGATATGGAGGTGCTGATCGACAATCGCTCCGCCCGCAGCTTTGGCTCGCAGGGGCAGCAG
This sequence comes from Clostridia bacterium, assembly GCA_017936615.1. GTDB lineage: Bacteria > Bacillota > Clostridia > Oscillospirales > Acutalibacteraceae > RGIG3009. The sequence goes on from JAGBFF010000095.1 coordinate 12,380, forward strand.
CGGTCTGCCGTGCTGGCAATTAAAATTGCCGAAGCGGTGCTGCTGGAGGAAGTAACGGGGGAGAGACCCATCGCTCTGTTGGATGACGTGATGAGTGAGCTCGACACATCGCGGCAGGAATATATTTTGAACCATATTCGGGACTGGCAGGTGTTTATTACCTGCTGTGAGCCGACGCCGCTGATGCAGTTGCGCGGCGGTAAGCAATTTTGTATGAGCAACGGAAAACTTTCCACAATCAAATAACAGGTTGTTGAAAAAGGAGCCCGTTATGTATTTATTTTTAGGACAGGAAACGGTCGTGCCGCTGTGCGAGATCATTGGAATATTCGATATGGATAACACCACGATTTCCAAAAGCACACGCAGTTTTTTAGCAGAAGCGGAACAACGAGGGGAGGTCGTCACGGTGAGTGACGAGCTGCCAAAGAGTTTTGTGGTCTGTGAGTCTGAAAAAAACGGAAAAACCGTTTATATATCGCAAATTTCTTGTGCCACACTGCTCAAACGGGCAAAGGCGCTGCGTTCAAATTAAGAAATGAGAGGTTATCCACATGAGTACCGAAATGGAAATGGACTTGGAACTGGAAAATGAAATGACCCGTGCGGAAAATAAGCCGTACGACGAGAGTCAGATCCAGGTGTTGGAGGGGTTGGAGGCCGTCCGGAAGCGTCCGGGTATGTATATCGGCTCAACCGGTCCGCGCGGTCTGCACCATCTGGTGTATGAGATCGTGGACAATTCCATTGACGAAGCCCTTGCCGGCTTCTGCACCCATATTGAAGTAGATATCCTGCCCGGTGATATTATCTCGGTGCGGGATAACGGCCGCGGTATTCCCGTGGGTATTCACGAAAAGATGGGTATTCCCACCGTTACCGTCGTGTTGACGGTGCTGCACGCCGGCGGTAAATTCGGTGGCAGCGGCTATAAAGTATCCGGCGGTCTGCACGGTGTGGGTTCTTCTGTCGTAAACGCGTTGTCTGAATGGCTGGAGGTTGAGATTTCCCGCGAGGGTAAGATCTTCTCGCAGCGATTTGAGCGCGGCAATGCGGTTTCGGAGCTGACTGTGATCGGAACGTCCGAAAGCGACGGTACGCTGATCCGTTTCAAGGCCGATCCGCTGATCTTTACCGATACCACCGAGTACGAATACGAAGTGTTGGAAAAGCGTCTGCGTGAGCAGGCATTCCTCAACGCGGGCCTTAAGATCACGTTGACCGACCGCCGTGACGGGGATAACGTGGTGGAAAAAGTGTTCTGCTACGAGGGCGGTATTTCCTCGTTCGTGGAATTTATGAATAAGACCCGCGGTTATCAGCCGTTGCACGAAGCAGTAGTGCATATGTCTATCGCCAAAGGGGATTCGATCGCCGAGGTCGCGTTCCAGTATAACGACAGCTACAACGAAAATATCATTTCGTTTGCCAATAACATTCATACGGTGGACGGTGGTACGCACGAAAATGCGTTTAAAAACGCCATCACCCGTATTTTGAATGACTATGCGCGCCGTCACGGTATGCTCAAAGAGGCGGATGCTAACCTGAAGGGCGACGACGTGCGTGAGGGTCTGGCAGCGGTCATCAGTGTCAAACTGAAGGATGCGCAGTTTGAGGGTCAGACCAAAGCAAAGCTGGGTAACACCGCGATGGGTACGCTGGTGACACAGCTGCTGAACGAGAAGCTGGCACCGTATCTGGAGGAAAATCCGGCGGTTGCTAAGGGTATTTTGGAAAAATCCATCAACGCGGCACGCGTACGTGAAGCAGCACAAAAGGCACGTGAGCTTGCGCGGAAAAAGACCGGTCTGTCCTCCACGCGTATGCCGGATAAGCTGGCGGATTGCATTTGGAGTGATGCCGAGCGTACGGAGCTGTATATCGTCGAGGGTGACTCGGCAGGCGGTTCTGCCATTCAGGGCAGAGACCGTAACTTTCAGGCGATCCTGCCGCTGTGGGGCAAGATGCTCAACGTGGAAAAAGCGCGTCTGGATAAGGTGTACGGCAACGAAAAGTTAATTCCCGTCGTTATTGCGCTGGGTTGCGGTATCGGCGATGATTTTGATATTTCCAAGCTGCGGTACGGCAAGGTCATCATCATGGCGGATGCCGACGTCGACGGTTCTCATATCCGTACACTGCTGCTGACCTTCTTCTTCCGATATATGCGTCCGCTGGTGGAAGAGGGGCACGTGTACATTGCTCAGCCGCCGCTGTTTAAGGTATCGAAGGGAAAGCAGGTCCGCTATGCGTTCTCCGACGCGGAGCGTGATACGTATATCGCTGAGTTGGGCGGCAACGCCGATATTCAGCGGTACAAGGGTCTTGGTGAAATGGATCCCGAGCAGCTGTGGGAAACGACGATGGACCCTGCCTTCCGCACTATGCTGCGCGTGGAGCTGTCGGATGCTGCCGCGGCAGATGAGACCTTTACCATTTTGATGGGGGATAAGGTCGAGCCTCGCCGTGATTTCATTGAGCGGAACGCACAGTACGTGTCGAATCTGGATATCTGATAAGGAGCCCTTATGGAGCAGACCGTTACGACCATCGAATATACGGTGGGACTCAATCGGGAGGAATATATCTATTCCCAAACCCTTGCCGCCAAAGCTCTGCGCGGTAAATATCTGCTCGGCAGTCGTCTGTTTTCCGCTGTAATGATGGTGCTGTGTATTTTGGCAGTGGTATTTGACCGTCAGCTCAGCGGAAAATGGGATACGTCACTGCTTGTGATCGTGTTGCTGATGATTGGTGTTGAGTTGTGGGTGTTTTTGACAACGCCGCGCCAGCTGCGCCGTCAGCACGGATTGGTGTATGATAAAACACGGTTTCAGGGGTATTCCTTTGACGGTGTGATCACGGTGAATGATCGAGGTATCACCAAGAAGACTGACAAAAATCAAACGGAGATCCCGTTTTCGCAGTGTATGGCGTTTATCGAAGATGCCGAAATGATGCTGTTTTGTATAAACGGCGGGAAAAGCATCGTTATCCCCAAGCGGTTTTTGACAGCAGAGGATGCCGAGTTGACACGGCAGGCAGCACTCGCCGCCGTCGTGCCGTCGAAGTGCTATCTGTTTGGCAGAGTGGATGCCATGCTTTTGACCCGTTTGCCGTTTCCCGAGGAAGGTGTGCCGCAGCCCGAAGATCCGCTGTTACAGATCAAGGTGCAGTATGAACCGAAGGAACTGAAGGCACAGATGACCGAGTCCACTATCCGTTCCTACGTCCAAAAGCTGCCGCAAAAAACGCTGACCGCGGTATTTGTGACGATTTTGGCGTACTTCGGCTTTGAAATCTTGCCGTTGCCGACCTTTCTGCTGTGCTCAGTGCTGCTGTTTTTGTTTAGCGTAGTGGGTGCGCGGCTGCGTGTGAGCCGCGTATTGGCGGCATCGGGTGGTGAAGCTGGATCTACCCGTATCGAATTGACTGATACCGCTATCAAAATCAAAGGAAGGAGCAGCGAGACACTGACTGTTCCGTGGAAATGTGTGACCCGTGCGGTGGAGGCACCGCGTGAGGTAGAATTTTATGTGAACGGCGAAAAAGCGTTTGTCGTTCCGAAACGCTGTGTGGAGGATATGGCACAGCTTCGCCGTATAGTTGATGCACATATGTCGGTTTAAGTAAAGAAGGGGGACACTGATGGAATACGAACAGCCCTGCCGGTTTCCGGCGGACGATCCCAACCGTCTGTGGATCCTGGTGGCGGGACGGCAGCTGCCGTACGGGGAAGCGCTGCGCTGGTTTTCCGTGCTGAAAGGAAAGCGGAAAACCCTGCCGTTGATCGGATTCGTGCTGTGTTTGCTGTACGCAACGGTGACGTTGTCCTTTATTACCGAGGCAGCTATCCTTCCAAATGAGAAGGCGGCCGCGGCCGCGGTGATCCTTACGTCGGTCGTGTGGTTATCGTTGATGATGTTTTTTATGCTGTCTCGCCCGAAAAAGCTGGCAAAGCAGCAGATTGCAGACTACGAGGCAGATGTCGAACGGCACGCGTACGGCAGTCGCATTGCGTTGTACACTGACCGCATCGAGATCATCACGCTGCGCGGTACGCGCGTGATGCGGTTTACCGATGTGGAGCTTTGCATGGAAACCTACGACGGGTTTGCTTTGATCTGCGGGGATACGTGTATGATCCTGCGCAGTGAGGATCTTACCCCGTACGATCTGCAGTTGATCCGCGAATATTTGACCGAGCGACTCTCGCCGCGCGTGATGTGCTTTAAAACCGCAGCACAGGCGAGGTTGTTTCAACCCCTTCCGATTCCGCAGTTTGAAGCACGGACGTTGCGATTGACCTCGGCAACGGTTTCGTTGAGTGACACATTACCGTATCAACGGGGGAGAAAAACCCGATTTTTTCTACTTTCGGCGGTAATCACACCGTTGATGATGGCCGTCGGCACGATGATGGCGACAGTGTTCATGATCACCTCGCAGTTTTTGATCGACCTGGCGATCTTTTGCGGGGCGTGGATGGTCGGCGGTGCCGCGGTGAGCGTTGGATTGTTTTTTCTGTTTGAGCGGCGCTGTCACGAACAGCTGCAGATCGGCTTTGAGCCGGACGGGCTGCGGCTGACAACGCAGCATACCGAGCGTTTTATCATTAAGGAGCGCGTGTGGCTTTCTGTTGAGGAAGGCGGCGTTACGCTTCGGTTTTATAATCACGAAACGCTATGTATCCCAACGGATGCCGTGGAGGATATCGCAGTCCTCAAGGCGCTTGCGGGTGTCGAATAAAGAATGTTCCTAACGGATAGTTAAAGGAGAAACTGTCATGGAAGAGCAAACCACAGTACAGAACAAGCTGATCAATGTCGACCTGGAAAAGGAAATGAAGAAAAGCTTCCTGGAATATTCCATGTCGGTCATCGTGGCGCGCGCACTGCCGGATGTGCGTGACGGTCTGAAGCCGGTGCATCGCCGTATTCTGTATACGATGCATGAGGACGGGTTTACCCCGGACAAGGCACACCGTAAATGCGCTACCACCGTGGGTGACGTGCTGGGTCACTATCATCCTCACGGTGACGCATCGGTATACGATGCCATGGTACGTATGGCGCAGGATTTTTCGCTGCGTTATCCGTTGATCGACGGTCACGGTAACTTCGGTTCGATCGACGGCCATCCTGCCGCTGCCTACCGTTATACCGAGGCGCGTATGAGCAAGATGGCGTTGGATATGCTGGCGGATATCGAAAAGGAAACCGTCGATTTCACACCTAACTTCGATGATACGACCGAGGAACCGGTGGTGCTACCGTCCCGTTTTCCGAACCTCCTTGTGAACGGCTCGACGGGTATCGCGGTCGGTATGGCAACCAACATTCCGCCGCATAACCTGCGTGAGGTCGTGGACGGTATCTGTCTGCTGATCGACAACCCCGAAGCCGGTCTGCCGGATATTATGGATGTCATTAAGGGCCCTGACTTTCCGACGGGCGGTATTATTATGGGATATTCCGGCATTCGTGCCGCGTATGCCACAGGCCGCGGCCGTATCATCGTGCGCGCCAAGACCGAGATTGAGGAGCACGGTGACCGGTATCGCATTGTAATCACCGAGATCCCGTATCAGGTCAACAAGCTGAACCTGGTAAAATCCATCATTGAGCTGGCGGATGAGAAGCGCGTCGAGGGTATCCGCGACGTCGTGGACCATTCCAGCCGCGAGGGTATGCGGATCGTCATCGACCTGAAGCGTGACGCCAATCCGCAGGTAGTGCTTAACCAGCTGTTTGCGTTTACACAAATGCAGGTCACCTTCGGTGCGATCATGCTGTCGCTGGTAAACGGCGTGCCGCGCGTGCTGACGCTCAAGGAAATGCTGGAGGAATACATTAAGTTCCAGTGCGAGGTCATCACCCGTCGCACCATCTTTGATCTCCGCAAAGCAAAGGAGCGCGCTCACATCGTAGAAGCGCTCAAGATCGCAGTGGATTTCATCGATAAAGTCATCGAGATCATCCGCAAGTCCGCCGATCCTTCGGCTGCAAAGCAGGGCCTTATGGAAGCGTTTGGCTTTGACGAGATCCAGGCAGCTGCTATCGTGGCGATGCGTCTCGGTCAGTTGTCGGGCTTGGAACGCCAGAAGATCGAGGACGAGCTCGCAGCGCTGCGCGCCAAAATTGCCGAGCTGGAAAGTATCCTTGCTGATGAAAACAAGGTTCGCGCCATCGTGAAGGAGGAGTGCCTGAAGATGCGCGATAAATACGGCGATGACCGCCGTACCGAGATCTCGATGGTGTCCGGCGAAGTGGACATCGAGGATCTCATTCCCGAAGAGGAATGCGTGCTTACGTTGTCGCAGCGCGGCTACATCAAGCGCCAATCGCTGGATGAATATAAGGCACAGCATCGCGGGGGCAAGGGTATCAAAGGTACTACCAACCGTGATGAGGATTATACCGAAACGATGTTCCTTTGCTCCAGTCACGATATGGTGATGTTCTTCACTACTGCCGGTCGTGTGTATCGTTTGAAGTGTTACGAGGTGCCGGAAGGCACGCGTACCTCGCGCGGTATGAATATTATCAATCTGTTGCCGCTGACCCCGGACGAAAAGGTGAGCGCTATGATCCGTGTAGCGGGATTCAGCGAGGATCAGTATCTCTGCATGATCACCCGCAAGGGTATCATCAAGCGTACCCGTTTGGATGCGTATTCCAACGCCCGCAAGAGCGGTCTTATCGCGGTCGATCTTGACCAAGGCGACGAGTTGGCGTGGGTGCAGCTGACAGATGGCTATCAGCAGTTGCTGGTCGGTACTCGCCGAGGTATGGCGATCCGTTTTGATGAAAACGATGCCCGCGTGGTGGGTCGTACCGCCCGTGGTGTGAAGGCGATCACTCTCGCGGTGGATGACGAGGTCGTCGGTATGGCGATCTGCGAGCCGGGTAAGCTGTGGCTGACGGTCAGCGAGACCGGCTACGGTCGTCTGAGTGAGCTGACCGATTATCGTGTACAGTCGCGTGGCGGTAAAGGTCTTACCAACTATCACACCGATGAGTACGGCAACGTTGCCGCAGTGCGGATGGTGTCGATGGATGAGGATATCATTATGATCTCGGCGGGAGGTATCATTATCCGCCTGCCCGTCAGCGAGATCCGTCAGTGCCGCCGCCCGTCGAAGGGTGTTACGGTGATGAAGTTCCGTGTGGACGGCGACCGCATCGTATCGTTGGTGCAGACGCCGCACGAAGAGGATAGCGACGAGGTGACCGAGGCTTCTGTTGAGGCTGAAACTCCCGCTACCGAAGAGTAATTTGACCGAAAAAGGAGGGACCGGTATGTCGAAGGTGATCGCTGCGATCTCGACGCCGGTCTCTTCTGCCGGTTTAGGGGTAATTCGCGTGTCGGGTGATGGCGCGGTTGCTGTGGCAGATAAAGTGTTCCGCCCGCTATCGCGAAAACGAGCTTTGCAAAACCTTACCGGATACGAGGCGGCGTACGGACACGTCGCGGATACCGATGGTGTGATCGACGAGTGTGTGGCACTGGTATTTCGCGCACCGCACAGCTATACCGGCGAGGATGTTGTCGAGTTGTCCTGTCACGGCGGGGTGTATCTGTTGCAACGCACGCTGCGGGCACTGTTTGAAGCGGGTGCTTCGCCGGCACAGGCCGGTGAATTTACGCGACGCGCGTTTATCAACGGCAAACTGGATCTCACCCGCGCTGAAGCGGTAATGGATCTGATCGGTGCTGAAGGACGTCTCGCGGCGAAAACGGCACTGGCGACCCGCGAGGGATCAATTTTCCGCCGATTGACCCCTATAAAGGAGCAACTGATCGCGCTGCAGGCACAGATCTCCGCGTTTGTGGATTATCCTGATGACGATATTCCCGAACTGGAGCCGTCAGCATTGGAAGGTGGCCTTACTGAAGCGATTGGGGTGTTGGAGCAGCTGCTTGCGACTTACGATGCGGGCCGGGTGCTGCACAGTGGTGTGGATACCGCCATCGTCGGCAGTCCAAATGTCGGCAAATCAACGCTGATGAACTGCCTGGCAGGCTGTGATCGCAGCATCGTCACGGAAATCGCCGGAACAACGCGGGATATTGTGGAGGAGACCGTGCAGGTAGGAGAGATCTGCCTGCGGTTGTCGGATACGGCCGGCATTCGAGATACCGCGGATACAGTGGAAGCTATCGGTGTGGCGCGGTCGCGTGAGCGGTTGGAGCGTGCAGCGTTGATCTTGGCGGTGTTTGATGTGTCACGCCCGTTATCATCGGATGATTATAAATTGATCGATGAACTACCTGCGGAAACAACGATCGTGGTGTTAAATAAGCAGGATTTACCGCAAAAAATCAACAAAGAGTTAATTATAAATAAGTTTCAACACGTCGTATATATTCAAGCCAATACAGGCGAGGGACGCGAGGCGTTGGAGGCCGCCATTCTGGAGGTAACAGGCATCAATCGGTTGGATGAAGCCGAACCGGTACTCGCAACCGAGCGGCAACGCGATTGTGTGCGCCGCGCGGTGAGTGCGCTTCGTGAAGCGGTAGACGCGATCCGTGCGGGATTATCGCAGGACGCGGTGGGTGTCAGCGTGGACGGTGCGTTGGCCTCCTTGTTGGAACTCACCGGTGAACGTGCCACAGAAGCCGTCGTCGACGGCATCTTTACACGGTTTTGTGTAGGAAAATAATAACAGCCTTTCTCGCATAACGAGAAAGGCTGTTATTTATTTGTTGTCGCTGTTTTCCATATTGTCGAGTGCATACTTACAGCACTGAAGCACCAACAGATTAAATGAAATGTTGTTATCCGAAGCTACGTTGTTCAATTTTTCAAACAACGGCTCCGTAAACCGCACCGTGCGTGCAACATTGGCCTGCTTAAGTTCATTGTCAATTTTAAACATTTTCATCACCCAACACTAATAGTATGCCCAAAAACGGTTGCTTTTATATAACCATTTATGGTTGCACAAAAGAAAAAAGTGGTGTATACTGGTTGTGGTGATGACAATGAGATGTGAAAACCAATTTTGTGTATACGAGGAAAATGGTAATTGCTTACTACATACGGTGAAGCTCGATAATCAAGGGCAGTGTGAAGAATGTGTATATATCTCTATGGATACAGGTTCTCTTACTCGGCTGAAGGAGGAGCAACGACATCAATTGAATCGTAGCGATCGGTATATGTAAACTGTTTTGCATAAAATAACGCCGCAGGATATAACCCTGCGGCGTTATTCGTTGATTATTTGGCGATCAGGCTGAGGCCATCCATATCGGCAGGTTGCTCCAAACCGAGAATTTCCAGCATCGTGGGAGCAATGTCGCACAGGCGACCGCCCTCGCGCAGGGTGCAATCGTGGCCCACCACGCAGAACGGCACAGGATTGGTAGTGTGCGCCGTAAAGGGAGAACCGTCTTCCTCCGTCATACGGTCGGCGTTGCCGTGGTCGGCGGTGATCAGTGCCACACCACCCATTTCCAAAACGGCGTCCACCGTCTTGCCGACACAGGTATCCACCGCTTCAACAGCGGCTTTTGCTGCATCAAATACACCGGTGTGACCCACCATATCGCAGTTGGCGTAGTTCAAGATGATGACATCGTACTTACCGGAGTGAATACGCTCAACCACCGCATCGCACACGGGGTAAGCGCTCATTTCGGGCTGCAGATCGTAGGTGGCCACCTTGGGAGAGTTGATCAGCACGCGATCTTCGCCCGGGAACTCACGCTCGACACCGCCGTTGAAGAAGAAGGTGACGTGAGCATACTTTTCCGTTTCCGCAATGCGGAGCTGGGTCATATCGTTTTTGCCGAGGTACTCACCCAGCGTGTTGCCGAGAGACTGCGGCTTGAACGCGACCTGCACGTTCGGCATCGTTGCGTCGTACTGGGTCATACAGACGTAGGTCAGCGGGAAAAACCCGTTTTTGCGCTCGAAACCGCTAAATTCCGGATCCACAAACGTGCGGGTGATCTCACGGGCACGGTCAGGGCGGAAGTTAAAAAACACAACGCTGTCACCGGCGGTGATCTTCCCGTTTTTATCGCAAACAGTAGGGACGACGAATTCGTCGGTGACACCGGCATCGTAAGAAGCTGCCATCGCCGCAACCGCATCGCTGTTCTGCTCGCCCTCACCGTATACCATTGCAGCATACGCTTTTTCCACGCGGTCCCAACGGTTGTCGCGGTCCATAGCGTAGTAGCGGCCCATTACCGTGGCGATGCTGCCGACGCCGAGGTCGTTCAGCTTGGCCTGCAGAGTGGCGACGAAATCCTTGCCCGAGGAGGGAGGAACGTCGCGGCCATCCATCAAGCAGTGAACGAACACCTTGGAAACACCGGCGGCTTTGGCCATATCCAGCAGACCAAACAGATGGTTCAGGTGGCTGTGCACACCGCCGTCCGATAACAGACCGATCAGATGCAGTGCATGCGACTTCGCGTTGTCCATGGCAGCGCACAGCGCTTCGTTCTTCAAGAAGTCGCCATCCTTGATGGATTTTGTGATGCGAGTGAGCTCCTGGTACACCACACGGCCGGCACCAATGTTGGTGTGGCCAACCTCACTGTTACCCATCTGACCGTCCGGCAGGCCAACGTCCATACCGGAAGCGCCAATGGCAGTAAAGGGATTTTCCTCAAACAAACGGGTCAGGTTCGGTGTGGCGGCGGCGTGAATCGCATTGCCATCGGTATTTTGATCCAGACCAAAACCGTCCATAATGATGAGAACCAACGGTTTTTTCATCGAGATACCTTCCTTTCACACGAAACGGGCGCAAGATCCGAAGATCTTGCGCTCGTTTGAAACATTCGACTTATTTCGCAGCGGCGACAATAGTAGCAAAGTCAGCAGGCTTCAGCGAAGCGCCGCCGATCAGACCACCGTCCACGTCGGGCTGAGCCAGCAGCTCAGCAGCGTTTGCAGCGTTCATCGAGCCGCCGTACTGGATGGTCAGTGCCGCAGCAGCGGGATCGGAGTACAGATCCAACGCTACGTTGCGGATGAGTGCGCAAACCTCGTTTGCCTGTTCAGCGGTGGCGGTGCGGCCTGTGCCGATCGCCCATACAGGCTCATACGCGATGATCACACGGCTGAGCTCCTCTTCGGACACGCCGCCCAGCGCGATCTTGGTCTGCATAGCGACGACCTCACCGGTCACGCCCTGCTCGCGCTGCTCCAGATATTCGCCGACACACAGAATAACGGTCAGACCGGCATCCAGCGCGGCGCGCATACGCTTCTGCACGGTGACGTCCGTGTCACCAAAGTAGGTGCGGCGCTCGCTGTGGCCGAGGATGACGTAGCCGACACCCATCGCCTTGAGCATTTCTGCGGAGATCTCACCGGTGTACGCACCGGATTTCTCCCAGTGGCAGTTCTGAGCGGCGACGCCGATCTTGCTGCCCTTTACTGCTTCCAGCGCTGCCGGCAGATCCACGAAGGGGACACCGACAACGACGTCACAGGTGGCATCGGCAACCAGCGGCTTGATAGCTTCGATCAGCTCGGTGGCCTCCGCCGGAGTCTTGTTCATTTTCCAGTTACCGGCAATAACATACTTACCCATCGTTTATCTCTCCTTATTTATCGCTCATTGCCACGATACCCGGGAGCTCTTTGCCCTCCAGGAACTCCAGCGACGCGCCGCCACCGGTAGAGATGTGGCTCATCTTGTCGCCATAACCCAGCGTGTTGACAGCCGCCGCGGAATCACCGCCGCCGATGATGGTGGTGGCATCCGTTTCTGCCAGTGCCTTAGCGACCGCGATGGTGCCTTCGGCGAGCGTCGGGTTCTCAAACACGCCCATCGGGCCGTTCCATACGACCGTCTTGGCGGACTTCACTTCAGAAGCGAACAACTCAGCCGTCTTGGGACCGATATCCAGGCCCATACGGTCAGTGGGGATCGCGTCAGCCGCAACCACCTCAACATCGATCGGACCGTCGATGGGGTTCGGGAACTCTGCGGCGATCTTGCAGTCGATCGGAAGCAGCAGTTTGACGCCCTTCGCTTCGGCGCGGGCGAGCATCTCACGGCAGTAGTCGATCTTTTCACTGTCCAACAGCGAGGTGCCGACGCTGTAGCCCTTGGCAGCCAGGAAGGTGTACGCCATACCGCCGCCAATGATGAGGGTGTCGGCCTTGTTCAGCAGATTTTCGATAACGTTCAGCTTATCAGCCACCTTGGCACCGCCGAGGATGGTGACGAACGGACGGACCGGATTTTCCACGGCGTTGCCGAGGAACTCGATCTCCTTCGCCATCAGATAGCCGTTGGCGGACTCCTCCACGTAGGAAGCGACACCGACAGTGGAGCAGTGTGCGCGGTGAGCGGCACCGAACGCGTCGTTGACGAACAGATCGGCCAAAGAAGCCAGATCACGGGAGAGAGCCTCACCGTTTTTGGTTTCTTCCGCACGATAGCGGGTGTTCTGCAGCAGAACCACGTCGCCGTCCTTCATGTCGGCGACAGCCTTTTTAGCGTTTTCGCCGACAACCTCATCGTCCGCAGCGAACACGACCGGACGGCCGAGCTTTTCCGCCAGGCGGACAGCCACGGGAGCCAGCGACAACTCCGGCTTGGGCTCACCCTTCGGCTTGCCGAGGTGGGAGCAGAGGATGACCTTGGCACCTTGATCGAGGAGATACTGAATGGTGGGCAACGCCGCGACAATACGGTTTTCATCCGTGATGACACCGTTCTTCAGCGGCACGTTAAAGTCGCAGCGGACAAGAACGCGCTTGCCTTGCACTTTCAGATCTTCCACCGTTTTTTTGTTCAAGAGATTCATACGAATTCCCCTTTCATACTTTTGGGCGTTCCGCTTTGTTGGAAGGAAACCCCATACATCGTTTATTTTACTCTTTTTTTGGGATTTTTTCAAGTGCTACGCACAAAAAACCTGAAAAATACAAAAAAATCCGCGGCGGAAAGCCGCGGATTTCAGTTAGGAGCGGGATTGGCGATTGCGACGGCGGTTGTATCGGATCGCTAAGAACACGTATCCGCCGATCAGCAGGAAAATCACAAACACGATCAACAGCATCCATCCGGAAAGGAGAAAGTCGCCAACCGCGTTCCAAAACGCCGTCAAACCGCTGTAGGGTGCTTCTTCGGCCGAAGCAAGGGGGACGGAGGCGATGCGCGCGCCGTTGAGGTAGAGATGCATAGTGCCGAGCACCTCACCTTTTTTGATGGGGGCGACAAATTCATTCTTGGTATAAACGATCTCACGCGTGACCTGTTTCAAATCAGTTCCTTTTTTTACTACCGTATCCAGGTCGGTGGTGGGAACGAGCGAAACATATTCACGGTCCGCACAGTTTTCTACCTGCACACGGCCGACAGGCTCGTTTTTACGAAGCAGAGGCTCATAGGTGAAATCCAACAATCCCCAGCGGATCAGCTGCTTCGCGTCGGTATAAGCGCGATTGGTGAGGTTGCCCTTTTCATCCTTTTTTGGCGCACCCATTACGATCGCCATATAATCGTAGCCGTCCAGACTACCGTATTCCACTACGCTCATTTCGGTCAGTGTACCGCCGGTGCGGCCACCCACGGCGTATTTGTAGTATACGGCGGTGGATTCACGAAGCATATCGTTGCTGTTCGGCCAGCTACGGGTTTTACCGCCCGATACCGGCTTGACTGCCCACGAGGTCAGCTCCAGCATCGATTTAATCTCCGGATACTGCATAGCGTGCCGGGTAAAGGTCATCACATCGCGTGCGGACATATACTGGCCGTCGTCGTTCAGCCCCATCACGTTGGTGAAATGGGAATTGCTGCAACCAAGCTCCTGGGAAAAGGCGTTGAGCCCATCCACGAACGCTTCGGGAGAGCCGGACAGCTTGGTAGCAAGGGCGACGGCGCAGTCGGCGGCGGTTTGAATGGTGCAAACCGTCAGGAGATCGCGCAGGGTCCACGTTTCACCGAAATTCATCAGCGCCACGTGCAGGCCTGTGCCGGCTACGTAGTGATTAAACTGGTACAGGGTGTACTCCGCGGTTTCGGTATTGATGTCGAGGTTTTGCTCGGTGATGAGCTTCATCGCGTAGCCCATCATAGCGACGCGCATCAGCGAGCCGGGCTGGTAGCGGACGTCGGCTGCTTTTTCGTATAAAATCACGTCCTGTTCGGGGCGGATGCCCATATATAACAGCATTGCCGACGGAGAGACAATCGTCGCCTCCTCAGTTTCGGGAAATTCATAGCGTAAGCCTTCCGCCGAAACGGAGAAGACGGTCGTCAGCAGCAGCGCGAGCAGCACCACGGTGCCGATGACCCGATGGAAGAGTCGCGGGTGTGTCATTGCAGAGACTCCTTACAGCAGAATTAATCAAAAACAAGCGTTGTTTTATCACAAATTTCTTCGATTTTATCTCGAAGCTTCAAAAAGTCGGCAAATGCCTCGGGTTTTTGGTTGGGGTTGCGAAGAATGGCGGCAGGGTGAAACATACCCATATACAAGATGCCATTCTTCTCAAAAAACTGCCCATGCTGCTTGGTGACTTTGAAATCGGGCGAGATCATACGGAACGCTGCTACACGTCCGAGGCAGACAATGATTTTAGGGTGGATATATGCGATCTGATCCGCTAACCAATGGGCGCAGGCGTCCTGCTCTTCAGGGAACGGATCACGGTTTTGCGGCGGACGGCATTTTACCATATTGGCAATATAGATATTATGCTTGCGGGATAACCCGACCGCTTCCAGCATGGTATCCAACAGCTTACCGCCGCGACCGACAAACGGCTCACCCTGCAGATCTTCGTTTTCGCCGGGCCCCTCACCGATAAACAGCACCTCGGCGGCGGGGTTTCCGATACCAAACACGACGTTGTGCCGCGTTTTACACAAACCGCAGGCGCGGCAGGTCTTGCAGGATTGTTCTAATGCGCGGAATTCGGATTCGTTCATAGTGTGATCCGCCCTTTATAATATATTACATTATATATAGTATCTATAGTGTAACACAAAGCGCCGGGGAAGTAAAGGAGCACGGCAGACTTTTTAACGAGAAAAGTGACGAATTTTGTCTCACGGGATGTTTCATGTGAAACATTTTTTGAAAAAACGCGGGGTGTTTTACATTTTCCTCTTTCTTTCCTGAAAAAAGTGTGCTATGATGGAGGCTGATAAGAGGTGACAGTATGGGCAAGATCATTGCCGTCGTAAATCAAAAGGGCGGTGTCGGCAAAACGACCACCACCGTCAACCTGACCTCGGCGGTGGGGGCCGCAGGAAAAAAGTGTTTACTGGTCGATCTGGATCCGCAGGGTAACGCGACAAGCGGTGTCGGAATCGACAAGCGGCAGAGTGCGCTGTCGGTGTACGAGTTGTTGATCGGCAAGGGCGAACCGGAGGCGGCACTTAAGACGACGCCGTTTCGCAACGTGGACGTGTTGCCGTCGAGTATTCAGCTTGCCGGTGCGGAAATTGAAATGGTGGAGCTCAGCCGCCGTGAAAGCCGTTTGAAAGCGGTGTTGGCGGCGTTGCGCGAGCGTTACGATTACGTATTTATCGACTGCCCGCCCTCGCTTGGGTTGCTGACGCTGAATGCGTTGTGCGCTGCCGATACGCTGCTGGTGCCGATCCAGTGTGAATACTACGCGTTGGAGGGGTTGTCACAGCTGATGGCCACGGTACGGCAGGTGAAGCGCTTGTACAATCCGCAGTTGGAATTGGAAGGCGTGCTGCTGACGATGTTCGACGGTCGGCTCAACCTGACACAACAGGTGGTGGCAGAGGTCAAGAGGTTCTTCCCGCGTAAAGTGTTTGCTACACCGATACCGCGCAGCGTGCGGTTGTCGGAGGCGCCGAGCTTCGGGAAGCCGATCAACTATTACGATAAGCATTCCAAGGGTGCGCTGGCGTATGACAAGCTGGCGCAGGAGTTGATAAACGGAAGGTAAGGAGGAAAACGGATGGCTGCGAAAATGGGTGGACTCGGACGGGGCTTGGATGCGCTGTTTGCCGAAAACGCTGTGGAAGAGCAAGGGAAAACCGTTTCCCTGCGCATTTCGGACATCGAACCCAATCGCGAGCAGCCGCGCAAACAGTTCGATGAGGCGGCACTGGCTGATCTGGCGGCTTCGATCGAGCAGCACGGCGTACTGCAGCCGCTGCTGGTGCGTCCCCTGCCCGGAGGCGGATACCAATTGGTTGCCGGTGAGCGGCGTTGGCGCGCATCCCGTATGGCGGGGCTCACCGAGGTGCCGGTCGTGGTGCGGGAAATGACCGATCGCGAGGCGTCGGAACTGGCGCTGATCGAAAACTTGCAGCGGCAAGATCTGAATCCGATGGAAGAGGCGTTGGGTTACCGCACGCTGATGGAACAATACGGCATGACGCAGGAGGAGGCGGCGCAAGCGGTCAACAAATCCCGTCCGGCAGTCGCAAACGCCCTGCGGTTGCTGAATTTGCCGGAGGAGCTTGCCGAATTGGTGAGGGATGGACGGCTTTCCGCCGGGCATGCGCGGACGCTGCTATCCTTTGAGACGGCAGACGAACAAAAACGGGCGGCGGATGCAGTTATCAAACAGGATTTGTCCGTTCGTGCTTTGGAGAAGATGGCGAAAGCCTCTCGAAGCACCAAGCGACCGGAGAAATCCCTCCGGCGGAGGGATAGCTTGTTTGATGAGGTTGAAATTGTGCTGACCGAGCAGCTTGGGCGGAAAGTCCGTGTGCTCGATAAAGGCGAGGGCGGCGTGTTGCAGCTCGAATTTTATTCAAAGGATGATCTGACGGCGCTGTGCAATCAAGTAGCGCCGCAGCAATAAGAGAGGGAGATCAGTTATGGTAGACATTAAATTGGTACGCAGCGAGCCGGAATTTGTTAAAGCGGCGGTTCGCAAGCGCGAGATGGATCTGGACAATGTGATCGACGAGATCCTGGAGATCGACGCCCAACGTCGTCAGCTGTCGGGTGAGACGGATGCGCTGAAGGCGCAGCAGAATGCGGCTTCCAAGCAGATTCCGCAGATCAAAAAGGCGGGCGGCGACGTTTCTGCGATCATGGCGGAGATGAAGGAGTTGTCGGCGAAGATCAAAGAGGCGGATGTTGCCATCGGTGAGTTGGAGGAGAAGCAGAAATCCTTGCTTTTGTGTATTCCTAACCTGCCGGATCCCGATCTGAAAGAGGGTGGCAAGGAAAACAACGAACCGGTGCACTATTTTGGTGAGCAGCCGAAGTTTGATTTTCCGATCCGCAACCACGTGGAGCTGTGTGAGAGTCTTGGCTTGATCGACTACGAGCGTGGCGCGAAGATCGCAGGTAACGGCTGTTGGATCTACCGCGGCATGGGTTCCCGTTTGGAATGGGCGATCCTCAACTTCTTCATTGATGAGCATCTGCGCGACGGTTATGAATTTATTCTGCCGCCCCACATGTTGGGTTATGAGTGCGGTTACGTTGCCGGTCAGTTCCCGAAATTTGAGGACGAGGTATATTGGATTCAAAACCCGACCAGCTCCGACCGTAAATTTATGCTGCCCACCGCCGAAACGGCGCTGGTCAACCTGCACCGTGATGAGATCCTCCCGCGCGAGGAGCTGCCGCGTAAGTATATTGCATATACTCCCTGTTATCGCCGCGAGGCGGGCAGCTATCGCTCCGAGGAGCGCGGCATGATCCGCGGCCACCAGTTTAACAAAGTGGAAATGGTGCAATACACCACGGCGGAAGGCTCCGATGCGGCGTTTGAAGAGTTGGTAGGCAAGGCAGAGCGTTTGGTTCAGAAGCTTGGTCTGCACTATCGTCTGTGTAAGCTCGCCGCCGGTGACTGCTCCTTCTCGATGGCGCGCACCTCCGATATCGAGGTGTGGATTCCCAGTATGGGTATTTACAAAGAGGTCAGCTCGGCGTCCAATGGCCGCGACTATCAGGCACGCCGCGGTAATGTTAAGTACCGTGACGAAAACGGCAAGCTGCAGCTCGCCCATACACTCAATGCGTCGGGTCTGGCAACCAGCCGCGTGATCCCGGCGTTGGTTGAGCAGTATCAGAACGAGGACGGCTCGGTGACAGTTCCTGAGGTGCTGCGTCCGTATTTGGGTGGCATTGAGGTTCTCAAACCCTGAGTTTCACGTGAAACAGGTCAGTTCGAAACCATCCTGACCCTGCGGCAGATTCCGCAGAAATCAAAACTATGGAGGAAAGTTCTTTGAAGCAGAAAAAATCCGTGCTGCTTTTGACACAGAGCGGTATCGTTGCCGCGTTATACGTCGCTTTAACTACGTTGCTACAACCGATTGGTTTTGGCTCGGTGCAGTGCCGTGTTGCAGAGGCATTGACCATTATGCCGGTGTATCTGCCGGCGTCAATACCCGGACTCGCCGTTGGTTGCTTTTTGTCGAATCTGGTCGGTCTGTCCACAGGAGCAAACCCCGCAGGGGTATTGGATCTGCTGCTGGGAACGGCTGCAACGGCGCTGGCGGCGGTGTTGACCTACGCTCTGCGCGGTGCCCGTCTGGGGAAGCTGCCGTTGGCGGCAACGATCCCGCCGGTAGTTATCAACGCGGTGGTCGTCGGTGCGGAGTTGTACGTGGTGTACGGTGGCTTGCCGTTGTTGACACATATCGCGCTGGTAGGCGCGGGCCAAGCGGTCGCTTGTATCGGTGGCGGTTTACTGTTGGCACTGGCGCTGGAAAACAGCGGTGCTGCACGTCGTTTGTAACAAAAAAGCGGGCGCTTCGTCGGAAGCGCCCGCTTTGTCCGTGCGATTTAAAAGACGGTATCGATCAGGAAGCACAAACCGTAGATCACGGGCTGATGTGCGATGTACACCCACAGAGACACCTTGCCGATGCCGGAAAACAACGGGAATCGGTTGCGTGACATCCACGAAGGAAATTTGCGGCGCCAGCGGCCTACATAGGCTCCTGCAAGGAAGCAGAAAAACCACGGCAGCAGAGGAAAATAGTCGCCTGTGGCACCGACGTAGCACAATCCCAAGACGTATGAGAGAAGATTGCGCTCTACCGGTGGGGTGCTGACGGTAAACAGACCCGATATTCCAAAATAACTACCATCATACGGGGAAACGTGCATAAAGAGCACGAACAGCAGCGCGCATAGCGAGACACCGAGCCAGGTGGGGATAAATTGAAAAGTCGGACGCAGCAACACGTACAGCAGGATGCATACCGCCAGCAGGTGAAGGATGCCAAACCAAATCATGGCGCCTGAATCCAGGATCGTCAGGCGGGTGCCGCACCACAGCACCGCGGACATCAACACTGCCACACCCGCAAGCAGCAGACCGCGCTTGAGGTTGCTGTGTGAAAAGTTGCAGCAGATGCCGCAGATGAAAATGAAGAGCCCGGCAAAAAACGGCTCGACCGGTGTGAAGAAATCGAACAGTGTTTTGAAGAACTCCACGCCGAACATATAACCAATTGTATAAAACGCGTGGTAAAATACCATAAGTACAACGCAAAAACCGCGAACCTCATCCAAAAGATGGATGCGGCGGCCGGAATGGGTGTTACTCAAAGGCGATTCCTCCCGAAGTGAACAGTCTATCGGTATTGTATCACACTTCCGGCGTAAAGGAAACAAAAATTTTTAGTCAGGTGATAACGGATGACGGTATTGTTGGGAACGATCGTGAATGTGATCGCCGTGTTGATCGGCGGTACGGTTGGCTTACTTCTGAAAAAAGGGATTCCGGAGCGACTGACCGGTGCGTTGATGACAGGTGTCGGATTCTGCACGCTGTACATCGGTGTTCGGGGATGCCTTGATGGGAGCAACACCTTGGTTGTTGTGCTATCTGTGGTGCTAGGCGCCGCCGTGGGGCAGCTGCTTGATCTTGATCGGCACCTACATCGGTTGGGCGAGCGTGTGGAGGCGAGGTTTAGCCGCAAAGAGGGCGGCAACGGTCAGATCGCCAGGGCATTTGTCAGCGCCAGCCTGTTGTTTTGCGTCGGGACGATGACCGTCGTCGGCTCGTTGCAGAGCGGCCTGCAAAACAACCATGAAATGTTGTATTTGAAATCGGTGCTTGACTGTATTTCGTCGATCGTGTTTGGTGCGACTTTAGGTGCCGGCGTGCTGCTTTCGGCGGTGACGGTGCTTGTTTATCAAGGCAGTATCACGCTGCTTGCGCAGGTGGTCGCGCCGTATCTGAGCAGTGCCGTGATCGCGGAGATGAATTGCGTCGGCTCGTTGCTTATCATTGGGTTGGGACTCAACCTGCTCAAGGTCGCCGATATCAAGGTGGCGAATTTTGTGCCGGCAATACTGCTCCCCATCGTACTCTGTCCGCTGTATGCGCTGGTGTTTTGAAAAAAGTGTTGACAGCACTCAAAAAGTATGCTACAATAGCCGATGCCGCTTGTTCCGGGCGGTGTTTTGTCGTGGGATAAAACACCGAAAGTGAAGCGATTCCGCCCGTGCGCAGCGAGTCTTAAGAAAAGGCAGGTACTTGTATGTACGCCATTATTGAAACCGGCGGTAAGCAGTACAAGGTTCAGAACGGCGACGTTCTGTTCATTGAAAAGCTGGATGCCGCTGAAGAAACCAGCGTCGTGTTCGACAAGGTCGTTGCTCTGCACAACGACAAAGAGCTGAAGCTCGGTGCTCCGTATCTGAAGGGCGCTTACGTCGATGCACAGGTGCTGAAAAACGGCAAAGGTAAGAAGATCACCGTGTTCACCTATCGTCCCAAGAAGGGCAGCAAGCGCGCGATGGGCCATCGTCAGCCGTACACCAAGGTGCAGATCGAAGGCATCCACGCCAGAGCTCCCCGCGCCCCCAAAGCGGAAGCAGCCGCTGAGGAATGATTCGCGCAACACTCCTGACCCGCAATAACAGGCTGTGCGGCTTTGATATTCAGGGCCACGCCGGTCAGGCGGAGCAGGGACGCGACATCGTGTGCGCCGCAGTTTCCTCTGCCGCGTATCTCACAGCGAACACCCTCACCGAGGTGTGTGGCTGTCGGGCAACGGTAAAGGAAAGCGAGGGCCGGTTATCTGTTCGCATCTCTTCCAAGGAAGAGACGGCACAGATCCCCCTGCAGGGCTTGCGGTTGCATCTGGAAGGGCTTATCGCCCAGTATCCGCAGTATATCCAGCTACAACAAACGGAGGTGTAACAACATGCTGAAAATAAACATCCAGCTCTTCGCTCATAAAAAGGGTATGGGTTCTACCAAGAACGGCCGTGATTCCGAGTCCAAGCGCCTCGGCGCCAAGCGTGCAGACGGTCAGTTCGTCCTCGCCGGCAACATTTTGGTTCGCCAGCGCGGCACCCACATCCATCCCGGCCAGAACGTCGGCATCGGTTCCGACGATACGCTGTATGCGAAGGCCAGCGGCACGGTCCGCTTCGAGCGCATGGGCAAGGATCGCAAGCGCGTCAGCGTCTATGTGACCGAGCAGTAAGTCAATAACTGCACAAAGCAAAGCCTTGTCGGTCCCGACAAGGCTTTTTTTGCACCGAATTTTGGGAAAATGTGAAAAAACACTACCATATTGTACCGGCTTTCGTGTATAATAAGGGCAGCACAAAGTAAAGGATAGGAAGCTATGTTTATTGATAAAGCGGTCATCCGCATCAAGGCGGGCAACGGCGGTAACGGCGCGGTTGCTTTTCATCGTGAAAAATTTGTGATGGCAGGCGGACCCGACGGTGGCGACGGTGGTCGCGGCGGCAACGTGGTGTTTGTGGCGCAGGATGGCAGCAATACATTATCGGATTTCCGCTATAAGCGCAAATTTACTGCACCGGTCGGTGAGCAAGGTAAGAGCAACCGCTGCCACGGTAAGGCGGGCGAGGATCTTATCATTCCCGTACCGCGCGGCACGCTGCTGTATGACAATCAGACGGGCCGTCTGATGGCGGATATGTCGGGCGATGAGCCGTTTGTCGCCGCAAAAGGCGGCCGCGGTGGCTGGGGTAATGCGCATTTTGCCACCGCGACGCGTCAGGTGCCGCGGTTTGCCAAACCCGGCACACCGGGCGAGGAATATGAGATCCGTCTTGAGCTGAAGCTGCTGGCAGACGTGGGTTTGGTGGGCTTCCCGAATGTGGGTAAATCGACGTTGGTCTCTGTGGTCAGCGAGGCGAAGCCGGAGATCGCCAACTACCACTTTACCACCATTACACCGGTACTTGGTGTGGTGCGCGTGGATCAGGGCGCGTCGTTCGTGATGGCGGATATTCCCGGTATTATCGAGGGTGCCAGCGAAGGCGTCGGCTTGGGCCACGAATTTTTGCGGCACGTGGAGCGCTGCCGTTTACTGGTACACGTCGTCGACGTTGCCGGCAGCGAAGGACGCGATCCGTTGGAGGATCTGGATACCATCGCGCGGGAGCTGGAGCGCTTCGATCCCGAATTGGCAAAGCGGCCAATGCTGGTTGCGGGGAATAAGTGTGATCTGGCAACCGATGAGCAGCTCGCGGTGTTTGAGGCGGAAATGCAGAAACGCGGCTTGGAATATTTTCCGTTGATGGCGGCGATCGCGCACGGTACGGATGCACTGGTACAGCGCTGTGCCGCGTTGCTTGCCGAGCTCCCGCCGATGCGTGCGTTTGAGGCGGAGCCGGTGCCGTTGGTCGATGTGGATGCTGTGGGTGATCGCGAGGTGCGGATCGAGGAGCACGACGGCGTGTTCTTTGTCGAGGGCGAGTGGCTGCTTAAGCTGCTGCAAACGGTGGATCTGCAGGATCCCGACGGGCTGCAGTATTTCGAGCGCGTGCTGCAGTCGAGCGGCGTGATCCGTCGACTGGAAGAGGCTGGTGTGCAGGAAGGCGACACCGTGAGTATCTACGATCTGGAATTTGATTTTGTGAACTAACGGAGGCGAGACGATGGAACGGTTATGTCCCATGTCGGTGGATCTGCATACGATCAGCCCGCTGAACCTCGCTTTTGTGGGAGACGGCGTGTACGAACTGATGGTGCGTGAGCGATTGGTCAGCATGGCGGGGCGCCCAAACAAAGAGCAGCACCGTCTGGCAGTGCAGCAGGTGCGCGCGGAGGCGCAGGCGGAGGCACTGGATAAGATCTATCCGCACCTGACAGAGCAGGAGGAAGCGATCTATAAACGAGGCCGCAACGCCCACACGGCACGCTCTGGTAGCGATTACCACAAAGCAACAGGACTGGAATCGCTGTTCGGATATTTGTACCTGTCGGGGCAACTCGACCGCGTTCGCGAATTGTTTGCACTGACTTTGGAAGAAAACGAAAGAAAAACCCAAAAAGGCATTGACAAATGAGGCAAATATGAATACTATTTTGGTATAGGGTATTTGCCTACAGTTTTTTGGAAGGATGATAGTTGTATGGTTCTCGAAAAGGTAAAAATGATTCTTGCCAACCAGTTTGACGTTGAGGAAGATACGATCACTCCCGAGACGAACATTCAGGAAGACCTGGGTGCCGACTCGCTGGACGTTGTCGATATGCTGATGTCCTTGGAGGACGAATTCGATGTGGAGATCCCGGATGAGAAGATCGAAACGATGCGCACCGTCGCGGACGTTGTGACCTACATCGAAGAGAATCAGTAAAAACCGGCGCTTCGCACAGTGTGTACGAAGCGCTTTTTAACAGGAAAGGATGAGTAGTATGGCGATACAGCAGTTGACCGTTTTTGTGGAGAACAAGCCCGGCGCGTTGGTCGGTATCACCGACACACTGGCGGCGCACGAGATCAATATTCGCGCGCTGTCAATTGCCGAGACGGAGGATTTCGGTATCCTGCGTCTGATCGTTAATGACAACGAGGCCGCCTGCAAAACGCTGGAGGCGGAAGGGTATCTGTTTAAAATGACCGATATGGTCGGCGTCAAGATCGGCGACGCCCCCGGCAAGCTGTCCAAAGCGTTGGCTGTGTTGGGCGGAGAGGGTATCAATCTTGAATACCTGTATGCGTTTATGACCCGCACCGAAAAGCACGCATACGTAGTGCTGCGTGTGCAGGACAATGCCAAGGCAGAAGCGGCGTTGGAGGCCGCGGGGTTCCATCTCATCACCGATGCCGATGTGAAGAAGCTATAATATGGTAATTAAAACCCGCTGTTTGGATTTCCAAACGGCGGGTTTTCTTATGATTTCGTGTTAAAAATTTCTTCGTAGGTGGCGCCTAAAATTTTTTGCAGTAAAATAATTTCGTCGGGATAAAGATGTCGTTGCCCCACCTCAATTTTGGCAACAGAACTCCGCGTGATATCGCATCCTTCCAACTGCATTTTGGATGCGAGGGTGTCCTGTGTTATTTTGGCGCGTATTCGGAGTTTTCGGATGTTTTCACCTATCCGTTTTTCAACGATCGGGTTCATATCGCACCCACCTTTGCCAGTTTTTGCGCTCATTTAAGAGCAAAACCCTTTGACAATATTATAGGTGGGTGCTATGATATTGATGCACCTATATAAGTGCAATCAAAACAAAAAGCAGGGAACCGGTTGTGACGGTAACGTTTTTTGGGCATGCGGATGCGCCGGATACCATTCGAGTAAACGTAGAGATGATGTTAAGAAAATTGATCAAAATTCACGGAACGCTGCAATGTTATGTGGGGTGCAACGGACGTTTTGATACCATTGTTCAACAATGCCTTTTGCGATTGCGTGAAGAATACCCTCAGATCCGGTATGCCATGGTTTTGACACGATTATCAACAAACGCGTCGGTGGTAGATGGGATAGGATACGAAAACACAATTTTTCCAGAATGTTTAGATCGTGTGCCGCCGAAATACGCTATTGACAAACGAAACCGGTGGATGATGGAGCGGCAAAATTCAAATCAATTGCGGAAAAGAAAGGAACAGAGTGATTGATTTACTACAAGTGCACATCGAAGAGATATAAAAACTACGGGCGGCAACTTGAGTTACCGCCCGTAGGTGTTGTGCGAATTATTTCAGGTTTGCCTTCAGAGTTTCCAGTTCCTCGTTCAGCTTTGCAGGGAGCTTATCACCGAACTTGGCGTAGAACTCTTCGATACCGGCGATCTCGGCACGCCACAGATCCTTATCAACCTCGAGAATGGACTTCAGGGTCTCGATGTCGAAATCCTTCAGGCCTTCAATATTGATATCCTCGGCGTTGGGAACGTAACCGATGGCGGTCTCTTCCGCGTCGGCTTTGCCCTCGCAACGGCTGACGATCCAGTCAAGCACGCGCAGGTTGTCACCGAAGCCCGGCCAGATGAAGTGGCCTTCGTCGTCGGTACGGAACCAGTTGACGTTGAAGATCTTCGGAGCTTTGTCGCCCAGCTTTTTGCCCATCTCGATCCAGTGAGCCCAGTAGTCGCCCATGTGATAGCCGCAGAACGGCAGCATCGCCATGGGATCGCGGCGGACAACGCCGACAGCGCCGGTCGCGGCAGCGGTGGTCTCGGACGCCATGATGGAGCCTACGAACACACCGTGATCCCAATCGCGGGACTGGTACACCAGCGGAGCAGTCTTGGCACGACGGCCGCCGAAGATGATCGCGGAGATTGGCACGCCGACAGGCGAGTCAAACTCGGGGGAGATGCAGGGGCAGTTCTGCGCCGGAGCGGTGAAGCGGGAGTTCGGATGAGCGCCCTTGCTGCCGTCGGTGCAATCCCAGATCTCGCCCTTCCAGTTGCGGGCGTTCTTCGGAGGATTCTTATCCATGCTCTCCCACCACACGGTGTTGTCATCCAGATTGTTGACAACGTTGGTGAAGATGGTGTTCTTCTGGGTGGAGATCAGCGCGTTGGGGTTGGACTTCATGTTGGTGCCGGGTGCCACGCCGAAGAAGCCGTTTTCGGGGTTGCACGCCCACAGGCGACCGTCTTCGCCGATGCGCATCCAAGCGATATCGTCACCGACACGCCAAACCTTGTAGCCTTTTTCACGGTACAGCTCCGGCGGGATCAGCATCGCGAGGTTGGTCTTGCCGCAAGCAGACGGGAACGCTGCTGCAACATAGGTGGTCTTGCCTTCCGGATTTTCCAGACCGAGGATCAGCATGTGCTCAGCGAGCCAGCCTTCCTTGCGGCCGAGGTTGGAGGCGATACGCAGCGCGAAGCACTTCTTGCCCAGCAGCACGTTTCCGCCGTAGCCTGAGTTGACCGAGATGATGGTGTTGTCCTGCGGGAAGTGGCAGATATACCGCTTCTCCTCGTCGATGTCGCACTTGCAGTGCAGGCCGCGGATCCAGTCGTTGGAATCGCCCAGAGCCTCGTACACCTGCTTGCCCATACGAGTCATGATCGCCATGCTGATGACGACGTAGATGGAGTCGGTCAGCTCGATGCCGTATTTAGCAAACGGCGAGCCGACAGGACCCATGGAGTAGGGGATGATATACATCGTACGGCCTTTGTATGCACCGCGGGCGATGTTGTACAGCAGATCATACGCTTCGGCGGGAGCCATCCAGTGGTTGGTCGGACCGGCATCCTCTTCCTTTTCGGAGCAGATGAAGGTGCGGCCCTCCACACGCGCCACGTCGTTCAGAGCCGACAGGTGCAGGTAACAGCCGGGCAGTTTCTCCTCGTTGAGCTTCTTCAGCTCGCCGGTGCGGCAGCCTTCTGCGCGCAGTTCCTCAAGCTGCTCGTGGGAGCCGTCGATCCACATAATGCGATCGGGCTGGGTCAGTTCGACCTTTTCCTGGATCCAGGCAAGGACCGAGGGGTTGGTGGTCAATGCGTTTGTCATGATTGGGTACTCCTTTCATTGGATAAAAGTAAAAAGCTCCAATTTCTCCCTAATAACATTATACCTAAAATCCGAGCAAATTCAAGCGTCAAATGAGAATATTTCTTAAAATGTACAAAGAAAATGTCCGAAGGGGCAGAAGCAACTTCGGACACAGGAGCTTTATTCGATCGGCAGGGTCGCGCAAGCGTTGAGGTCGGTCGAGGCGAGATGCCCCGCAAGGAATTCGTAATAGCCTTGTGAACCGACCATCGCGGCGTTGTCACCGCACAGCGGCAGCGGCGGCACATACAGCGTGATCCCGCGAGCCGCGCATTCACGCTCCATTTGCGAGCGTAGCCCCGAATTGGCGGAAACACCGCCCGCCAACGCGATCACACGGTCACCCGTTTGTTCGGCGGCCGCCAGCGTGTGGGAGCAGAGGATGTCGCACACCGTTCCCTGAAATGACGCGCACAAATCATTCAACGGCAAGCTTTCGCCGCGCTGTTCCGCTTTGTGAAGCAGATTAATGACAGCCGTTTTGAGTCCCGAAAAGCTGAAATCAAACGGCGAGCCGTCCACGTGGGGGCGGGGAAGGGTAAACGCTGTTGGATCGCCGTTCTGTGCGGCGCGGTCAAGATGAACACCGCCGGGATACGGCATACCCATTGCGCGAGCCGCCTTATCAAAGCATTCGCCGGCGGCGTCATCACGCGTGCGGCCGAGCACTGTAAAGCGCGTATAATCCTCCACGCGTACGATGTGTGTGTGACCGCCCGACACCACGAGGCACAAAAACGGCGGTTTGAGGTCGGGATGCGCCAGATAATTGGCGGCGATGTGCGAGCGCAGATGGTGTACCGGAACCAGCGGTAGATTTGCTGCCTGCGCCAAACCCTTGGCAAAATTTACACCGACAAGCAGTGCACCAATGAGGCCCGGGGCATAAGTAACGGCGACCGCATCGATGTCGGTGAGGGTCAGATTCGCTTCTTCCAACGCTTGCCGTGTGACACCGCTGACCGCTTCGGCGTGACGGCGGCTGGCGATCTCCGGCACAACACCGCCGTACAGGCGATGTTCGTCCGCCTGGGAAGCGATGATATTAGACAGCACCTCGCGGCCGTCACGCACAACGGCGGCGGCGGTCTCGTCACATGAGGATTCCAGTGCAAGAATGTTCATAGGTATCAACTCCGGGTGGGATAATAACTGTATAATACAGCGTCTTCGGTGGGGTGGGCGTAAAAATGAGGGCGAATGCCGTCCTCAACGAAGCCGAGCGAGCGGTACAAAGCGATAGCAGGGGCGTTTGACGCCCGAACCTCCAGGGTCAGCCGATATAGAGCAGCGGCCTGCTCTTTGGCAGCTTCCACCAACGCACGGCCGACACCTTGGCGGCGAAACGCAGGAAAAACGGCGACGTTTGCCACGAAGGCCTCGTCAACGATGTGATGACAGCCGAGATAGCCCGCCACCTCTCCGTCGCACAGCGCGACCAAGAACCGCGCAAGCGGATTTTTCAGTTCCTCGCGCAATGCATCTTCGCTCCACGGATCGGCAAAGCAACAAGCTTCAAGCGCGGCCAACGTTTGCAGGTGTGTCTCGTTCATTGACACGATCTGTATAACGCTCATAAAAACTCCTTGATATCCGCTACGAGCTGTGGCAGCGCTTCGATCAATTGATCGCGGCATTCGCGGTAGGTGGCAAGATCTTGGCCGTATGGGTCGGCGATGCCGGCTCCGGGAACAAGAATATTTTCGGGGTCGACGCCGTACTGAAATGCCAGCGTGACGCCGTGCTCCACCGACAGCGCAACAAAAATATCCGTCTCCGCCACGATAGCCGGGGTGATCTGACGCGAGCGAAGCTCGGAGACATCCACGCCGATCTCATACATTGCAGTGATAGCGTGCGGCGACGGCGGCACGCCGTCGGTCGTTGCCGTACCCGCACCGCTGACGGTGAGATCCAACCCTTCTTTGGCAAGTGCGTCGCGCAGTAATGCGGTCAGCATCGGGCTGCGGCAAATGTTTCCTGTGCACACACATAATACGTTCATAGCGCAAACTCCTTGACAGTAGTACGCCTCTATTATAGCGAAATCCTATCAAACTTACAACACCCTTTTGCAAAAGTGCAAATTTCTCCGTCAGATTGCACAAAGAAAGTGCAAGAAAACTGTCAAATCGTACAAACTTTTTGTGAGAAAAGGTTACAGGGTTGCAATATATTGAAATATATGGTATGATAACCATACTAAGAAACAAGGAGGCATCACGATGAACACGAAACGAATGGTAAAATTGACGGCACTTCTTCTGGTATTTTCGTTGATTCTTGCCGGTTGCTCGTCGGAAGCGATC
This sequence comes from Clostridia bacterium, assembly GCA_017936615.1. GTDB lineage: Bacteria > Bacillota > Clostridia > Oscillospirales > Acutalibacteraceae > RGIG3009. Next base: position 41,385 of record JAGBFF010000095.1, read on the forward strand.
ACGGAGAAAACGACGGCGACCACGGCAGTCACGACCACCGCGACGACCACCGTGGTGACTTCTGTGACAACGACAACAGAGTCGGCTCCGACCACGACGGTGGCAACGGACGAGAATGGAAACGTGATTACCACCACGACGAGCACAACAGCGACAACTACGTCGCTGGTCAGCGATCCGACGAAGCCTACTACGCCGCCTGCGAACACTTCGCAGAAGATTAAGGCGACGGATATGATGGCAGGGATCAAACCAAAGACGGTTGCCGGAAAGGATGCGACCGAGGATCGGTTTGTCAATGCACACACGCAGTTTGCGGTCAAGCTGTTGCAGGGCGCAGTGAAAGGGAAGCAAGGAAAGAACGTGCTGGTATCGCCGTTGTCGGTGCAGCTGACGCTGGCGATGGTCGCCAACGGCGCGGCGGGCAAAACAAAAACCGAAATGGAAACGGTGTTTGGCGGCATCCCGATGGCGGAGCTGAATCAATATCTGTACAACTATTGGACGCAGATGCCGAACACCGAAGAATATAAGGTGTCGATCGCCAATTCGCTGTGGATCAACAGCGGCAGTGGGATCAAGGTGCCGAAATCGTTTTTGCAGACGGTTGCTGATTACTATGGCGCACAGGTGTATAAGAGCAATTTTGGTAAACAGACCGTTGCCGATATGAACAACTGGGTCAAGGAATACACCAACGGGATGATTGATTCGATCGTCAACGAGCTGGACAGCAAGGCGGATATGCTGATGCTGTTGAACACGCTGTTCTTTGAGGCGGATTGGAAAAACACCTACGGACAAGGTCAGGTCTCCACCGGAACGTTTACCACCGAAAACGGCACGCAGCGATCGGTGCGGATGCTGTCCCAGACCGAAAAAATGCGGTACATCAGCGACGGTGAAGCGACCGGCTTTGCCAAGGATTACAAGGACGGATATTACAGCTTCGTGGCGCTGCTTCCGAACGAGGGAACGTCGCTCGATGACTACATCGCTTCGCTGACGGCGGAAAAGGTGCGGAACGCGCTGAACTCCGGTGCGATCAGCGTGTATACCGAAATTCCGAAATTTGCCTACGATTGTGACCTGGATATGAATGCGATGCTGTCCGAGATGGGTATGCCGACGGCCTTTGGCAGCGGTGCGGATTTCTCCGGGCTGGATACCTCCGGCAAGGGGACTAATCTTGGCGAAGTGCGCCACAAGACGCATATTGAGTTGTCGGAGGAAGGCACCAAGGCGGGTGCTGTTACCTCGGCGAGGGTGCAGAAGGGCCTGCGTGACGCTTCCGTTTGCTTGGATCGGCCGTTCGTGTATATGATCGTGGATAACACCACCTACCTGCCGATCTTTGTGGGCGCTGTCAAGGATATCACAGGTTAAGAATTACAAAAGGGGTGTTATTATGGGCAAGCGGAATAGCAGGAGAGGCATAGCGTTGTTTGTAACGATGGTGCTGTTGCTGTCCGGTTGTGTGGCGGAGGGCAGTGACACTACGCAAACCACCACGCAAACCACAACAACCGTAGCGACCACCGCTGTGACGACCACAGCGGCAACAACCGTACCAACCACGCTTGAACCGGCATCGACCACGACAGCGACGGTGACAACGATGACGGCAGCCACCACCAAAACGACGAAACAGCAGCCAACGACCACCAAACCGCAGCCAAAGGACACGGCGCTGGATCTGATGAGCGGCATCAACGTGTCGTCGGCGGTGGGAAGACCAACAGACGAGGCGTTCATCGAGTCGCAAATGGAGATGTCACTCAAGCTGTTTGCGGCGACTGCCGAGGCGAGTAAGGGTAAAAACGCCCTGATTTCGCCGCTGTCCATCCAGTTGGCGTTGGCAATGGCTGCCAATGGTGCGGGTGGTGAGACAAAAGCACAACTAGAGGCGCTGCTTGGCGGTGATATACCGTTAAAACAGCTCAATGAGTATCTATACACCTATATAAAGAGGCTGATTGCAAGCGATGAGTCAGCGCTCAAGCTGGCAAACTCGATCTGGCTCCGCAACGACAAGGCTCTTACGGTGGAAAAGGAGTTTTTAGCCTCCAACGCCAAATACTACGATGCGCAGGCGTACAAAGCAGCGTTTGACGATACGACGGTAAAGAGTATCAACGATTGGGTTAGCAAAAACACCGATGGGATGATCGACTCGATTCTGAACGACATCCCGCCGTATGCCATGCTGTACCTTCTCAATGCAGTGTCCTTTGAAGCGCCGTGGGATACGCCGTGGAAAAAGGAATGGGTGAAGGACGGTCAGTTTACCACGTACAGCGGTGATGAGCGTGCCGTGAAGACTTTGGATAAGAAAAACGATTATGGGTACTATTACGACGACGGTAAGGCGCTGGGGTTTAGTTACAGCCTGCAAGGTGATGACGGCGTGTGGTACGACTTTGTTGCCCTTCTTCCGAACGAAGGTACGGACGTGTACGATTACGTTGCAGGGTTGACCGCTGAGGAGTATTTGCAGGCGATGTCCCATTTTAAAAAAGCGGACAGATTAATTACCAAACTGCCGACGTTCAAATACGAGTACGAAAAGAATATGAACGATATCCTTAGCGATCTTGGCGTTCGGGATATGTTTGATGCAAGCAAAGCCGATTTATCGAAGATGGGCAGGTACGGCGATTTAGGTCTGGTCGTCAACGACGTACTGCACAAGACGGTGATCGACGTTACCCCCGGTGGTGTGAAGGCTGCCGCGGTGACGAGTATCATGCCCGGCGACGGTGCTCCGATGCCGCCGGCGAATCCGAAGATCGTGGAGATCATTCTGGATCGGCCGTTCGTGTATATGATCGTGGACAGAAAAACCGACTTGCCGGTATTTATGGGTGTGGTTACGGATATCGGCGAATAAACTAACGAGATATGTGAGGGGTGAACGGCATGAGAAGGCGGACGACACGCATTTCCGCCTTTCTGGTGGCGACGATGCTGCTGTTTTCCGGTTGTGTGGCGGAGGGCAGTGACACTACGCAAACTACCACGCAAACCACAACAACCGTAGCGACCACCGCTGTGACGACCACAGCGGCAACAACCGTACCAACCACGCTTGAACCGGCAGCGACCACGACTGCGACGGTGACAAAGACAATGGTAACCACCACCAAAACGACGACCAAAGCGACAACTACCGCCGCTCCCACAACCACGGCGCCCACGCGCCCGCCGTACGCATTACATAAAGACCACCTAAGCGGGTGGGAAGTCACTGTAGACGGGAAACAGGTTACGGTATCGGTGATAGAAGATGAAACAGGATGGACTTATGTATCGTTAGTACCCCTTCTCGATTCCCTTGAGGGAGTGGATCGTATCGTGTGGGAGGATGATTCGCATGCGACGATTTATCGGACGCCGATCAGTGATTCACCAACGGCTCAAGGAACGATATTTTCATTAGATATTTTGACTTGTGCACTAATTCAGATTTCGCCACCGACGCCCACCTCGTTACCGGCTCACACCTCTGATAGCAATTTATTGTTTATGGATTTGATTGGGGGTGGAGGAACTGGAGCAGGGTATGGTGTAGGTCCGATAAGAGGGTGTCTCGTACGCGACAATGAGGTGTTTGTTGATCAATATGCTTTGATGAAAGTTGCGTGGCATTTTGATTTCGAATTTGACTACCTCTGGGAGCAAAAGCGTATGGAAATAACATTACATAAAGACCACCTAAGCGGGTGGGAAGTCACTGTAGATGGGAAACAGGTTACGGTATCGGTGATAGAAGATGAAACAGGATGGACTTATGTATCGTTAGTACCTCTTCTTGATTCCCTCGAGAATGTAGACCGTATCGTATGGGAGAATCGTGCACAAGCAATGATTTATCGGACGCCAGTTAGTGATTCAGGATTTTGTGCAGGTAAAAAGTTCTCTCTAGATATTCAGCGCGGAGAATTATATCAACTGATTCCTCTGCGTGATAACTGGAATATACTACAAATTCGTGTTGCTGGCACAACAAGTCACAACGTGAACGGTTATATCGTTCGTGGCAATGAACTTTTTGTTGATACACATGTATTACAGATGGTCGGAATGAGTTTCGATTTTAAACACGAGTTCTTGTGGGAAGAGCAAAGGCTAGAAATAACAACGCCCCGATAGGCGCGGTGCGACGCAAGCATAAAGCGGCAAACGAGGAGAGCATTACTGTTATGCTCCCCTCGTTTCATTATCGGCTTTTTTGTGTGTAGGCTTGCGCTCGGGCAAAAAATGTGGCATACTATACTACATATTATATAAGGGAGCATCCGTATGCCGTTATTCAATTCACGCGATATACGCCACCGTGCGCCGTTCGGCGCGGTAGCGGAGAGAACACCCGTGCTGTTCCGTCTTCGCTTGCCGCGGGAATGGCGTTGTTCTGCTGCGTGGTTATTACGGTGTGAGGATAACGGACTCACCGAATGGGATGGGATGTTCTGGGCCGGTGTTGATGGAAGTGACGAGTGGTGGGAGTGCCACTACGCACCGCCAACGGCGGGATTGTATTGGTATGGTTTTGCCGTGGACACGGCTGACGGTCGCCGCTATTTAACCTGCCGTCCCGACGGCACGGCGGTGGTAGCGGAGCGTGAGGGCGCGATGTGGCAGCTCACCTGTTACGAAGCGGCGTTTGCCACCCCCGATTGGCTGGCGGGCGGCATTATGTATCAGGTGTTCCCTGATCGCTTTGCGCGCTCCGAGCAACCGAAAAGCGGTGTGCCGACCGATCGGGTCATGCGGGAGTCGTGGGGTGAGCAGCCGCACTGGCGCCCCGATGCGACCGGCGTGGTGCGCAACAACGATTTCTTCGGCGGCGACCTGAACGGGATTCGTCAGAAGCTGCCGTACCTCAAGCGGTTGGGTGTGACCTGCCTGTATCTGAACCCGATTTTCGAGTCACACTCCAATCACCGATACGATACCGCCGATTACAGCCGTATCGATCCGCTGCTCGGCACCGAGGAGGATCTGCGGCGTTTAGCCGCGGAGGCAAAAGCGCTCGGAATCCGTTTAATGCTGGACGGTGTGTTCAGTCACACGGGGGCGGACAGCCTGTATTTTAACCGCAACGGACGCTATTCGACGGTTGGTGCGTATCAATCGCCCAACTCGCCGTATGCGAGCTGGTTTCACTTCAATCGCTGGCCCGAGGACTACGAGGGCTGGTGGGGATTCCCACGTTGCCCGAGGTGGAGGAGTTGGACGAGGCTTTTTTGTCCTATATCACGGGCAAAGACGGCATTCTGGAGAAATGGCTGAACGCCGGGGCGTCTGCGTGGCGGCTGGATGTGGCAGACGAGCTGCCTGACGGGTTCTTGGAAGCATTGCGTACTCGTGTGAAAGCGACCGATCCGCAGGCGATCGTGTTGGGCGAGGTATGGGAGGATGCCAGCAACAAGCACAGCTACGGTCACCGCCGTCAGTATCTGCTGGGGCGACAGCTCGACAGCGTGATGAACTATCCGTTCCGTGAAGCGATCCTCGACGTGGTGCGTGACGGCAACACTGCGCGGTTTTACGAGCGCATTATGTCGATCGTGGAGAATTATCCGCCGCAGGTAACACGGTTGTTGATGAACTCACTCGGCACGCACGATACGGAGCGTGCGATCACGCTGCTGGCGGGCGAGCCGTCAAATGGCAGAGGTCGCAGTTGGCAGGCAGCACAGCGTTTATCGCCTGAGCAGCGTGATCGGGGCTTGCGCTTGTTGCGTATGGCGACGGTGCTGCAATATTGTCTGCCGGGCGTGCCATGTATTTACTACGGTGATGAGGCAGGACTCGAAGGTTATCGTGATCCGTTTAACCGCGGATGTTATCCGTGGGGAAGCGAGGACAACGAGCTGATCGCGTTTTACGAGCGGTTGGGTACGATACGTACCGCTTGCTCCGCGCTGCGTGAGGGTGAGTTCTGCCCGTTGGCTGCGCCCGATGGGGTGATCCTGTTCGAGCGCCGCGACGGCGATGGAGTGTTGCTGTGCGCTGTCAACTGTCGGGAGGAGACGGTTACGGTGGCGGCTCACGGATTTGAAACGGCGATCGGCGAGGCAACAACGCAAGGCGATGCTATAGAACTGCCGAAGCAATCCGGCAGCGTGCTTCTTTGCAAAAAAATCTGAAAAAATCTTCAAAAACCCCCAAAAAAGTGTTGACAAAGGGGTAATGGAGTGGTATGATAGCAAAGCTGTCTCGGAGCGGGACAGCGAGGGACCTTGAAAATTAAACAATGCAAAGAACGAAATTAACTACCCGTTAATTTACACGGAAGAAGAAATCCGGGCGATCGAAGAAGATTGCCAAACAGAGAACGCGCAAGCGTGATTGAAAGAGCTAAGACGCTCTAAAGGTTGATGGGACCCGACCGCGAGGTCGGTTCACATACAATAGTTTAGAGAGTTTGATCCTGGCTCAGGACGAACG